>PNKD01000007.1 GCA_013822265.1 Leptothrix sp. (in: b-proteobacteria) | reverse complement strand
AACCTGTACCGGTTCACGAAGATGACGCGGGTGGCAGGACTGCCGATGACCAGCTCGGAGCGCGCGTTCGATTTGTTCCTGAAGACGCGCTACACGATGCAGATTCACGGACATGCGCAGCGTGGGGTGGTGTTCGCGACCGCGACGCCGGTGGCCAACACCATGGCCGAGATCCACACGATGATGCGCTACCTGCAACCAAAACGGCTGGAGGAACTCGGGCTGCAGCAGTTCGATGCCTGGGCGGCCACGTTCGGCGAGAGCGTCACGGCGCTGGAGATTGCGCCCGACGGCAGCGGCTACCGCATGCACACGCGCTTCGCACGCTTCATCAACGTGCCCGAACTGATGGCGGTGTTTGGCGAAGTGGCCGACATCCGCACGGCGGAGATGCTGAACCTGCCGGTGCCAACGCTGCGTGGCGGCAAGCCGCGCACCGTGGCTTGCCCAGCGAGCAAGGCGTTGAAGGCCTTTGTGCAGACACTTGTGCAACGGGCCGAAGCGGTCCGCAACGGGAGGGTGAAGCCGCAGGACGACAACATGCTGGCGATCACCACCGACGGCCGCAAGGCCGCGTTGGACTTCCGGCTGGTGGCACCCAGTGCGCGCTTCGACGAGAACGGCAAGGTCGCCGCCTGCGTGCGGGAGGTTCACGCCATCTGGCAGCGCACGTCAGCCTCGCGCCGGGCCCAGTTGGTGTTCTGCGATCTGTCGTCCCCCAAGGGCGGCAGGCAGTTCAGCGTCTATGACGACCTGTGGGAGCGGCTGATCGATGCCGGCATCCCGGAGAAGGAGATCGCCTTCGCGCACGACGCGCAGACCGATGTCCAGAAGGCGACACTGTTCAAAGCGGTGCGCGAAGGCCGGGTCCGGGTGCTGCTCGGATCGACTGCCAAGATGGGGATCGGCACCAACGTGCAGACTCTGTTGGTGGCCCTGCATCACCTCGATGCGCCATGGCGTCCCTGTGACGTCGAACAACGCGAGGGGCGCATCCTGCGCCAGGGCAACGAGTGCGAAGAAGTGGAGATATTCCGGTACGTCACGGAAGGGAGTTTCGACAGCTATAGCTGGCAGACGCTGGAGACCAAGGCACGCTTCATCGCCCAGGTGATGAGTGGCGACAAAGGGCTGCGGTCGCTGGAAGACGTCGAATTGGCCGCGCTGTCGTATGCCGAGGTGAAGGCCCTGGCCTCGGGCAATCCGCTCGTGATCGAAAAAGCCGGCGTGGACGCGGAGGTGGCCAAGCTCTCGACGCTGTTCTCGGTGTGGCGCAACCAGCGCTATGCCAACGAGAGCGAGGTGGGCCGGCTGCCGATGATGATCGAGGCGCTGGAGAAGAAGATCGGGCTGTACGCCCAGGACATGGTGCGGATCGAACCGCAGACCATGCAGGGCATGGCCATGGAGTTGGCCGGGCGCAAGATCGTTGGCCCGGACGCCGCCGGCGATGCGCTGCGCGGACTGGTGAAGACCGCCAAGGAAGAGGTGCGCACGGGCAGCCGGATGATCGAAAGGATCGTCGGCCGCTTCGGTGGCTTCGACCTGGGCATCTTCGCCTCACGCGGCGAAGAGACGCCCAGTCTGTATTTGGCCGGGCACTGTCTGTACAACGCGGAGCCCTACCAAACGGGACCGGCGCTGGTCGCAGCGGTGCTGGCGGCGCTGGGCTCGGTGGGCCAACTGCATGCCGATGCTCAGGCGCAGTTGGAGACCCGCCGCAAGCGGCTGGAAGACATCCAGCTGGAACTGGCCCGGACTTTCGAGCACGAAGGGCGACTCACCGACCTTCTCGTCAGACAGCGAGCATTGCTCAAGCAACTCGACCTGGACAAGGACGAAGCGGGCAGTGGGAAGGTCGACGCCGAAGAGGCGCGACAGGCGGCTTGAACTACTTCACCCCCACGGCCGAAAGGCTGTGGGGGTTTCTTTGTTTGGCGAGCGCGAGATTTGAAGGGACCGCATGCCACTGCGGCCAACACGACCCCATCGGCACTCGAGCGCTCGCGGTCAGCGCAGCCGCCGCCTCATCCAGCCCGCGCCGCGACCCTCAACGACTCCTCGCTCGCGCCACTGTTCAGCGCGTCCTTGAACCAATGCGGCTTGGGGCCGCGGCCAGACCAGGTGGACTGCCTCGGGGCCCAAGCAAACCGCTACCCAAAACCCCTCGTCAATCACGATCGTTTCGGGTGGCATCGAATGCCGCCGCCCCGCATCGCCTTGAAGCGCATCAAGGCCGATGTCAGACTTAAAGAGCTATCTGCGGACATCGTGTCTGCTCAGCCTTCACCGAGGGCCTGGTCCTCCTGAAGTCCAGCGTGCTGGCGTCGCAGTCGTCACCTGCCTTGTAGAGGTTGAACCTCGGTTCGACCGCAACCGACGGCCCCTGGCCGTCACCGAGCCGCTCCGCTGCCAGCCAGTTGGAGCATCCCGAACGGGGAACCCCAAGTTCCCTGCCGGGGATGGGTGTTCCCCTTCTTTGCGAAGGAGAACACCATGTTCGCTGTCCCTGCGACAAGAGAAGTGCGCGCCGTCGGCGTGCTGTTGGGCGGTTCCGGGCTTGCCCGGCGCCTGGTCGTGCAGTCGCGCCCATTAGCTGTGCTGTTGAAGCCGTTGCCGCCCGTCTCGCAAGAGGCGTGTGGTTGCGCAGAGTCCTGCGCTGCGGAGGTCGGCCCATGCTGACCAGCCTGTACCGCACGCGCATTGCGAGCCTAGCGGTTCAACTCGCCAAGGATGACCCGTTGATGGTCAAGGAAGTGATTGCCCGGCTGCGCCAGTCGGGCGAGATCGAGTCCGACGACCTGGTCTACCTGGACCAGATCGCGGACCGCTGGATCAGGATCGCCGAGGAGAACCGGACGAAGGAAACGCATCGTCCACCACGGTCAGCCGTGCGGGCAGCTTGACGCCTTTCGTTCGGGCCATCTCCGCGACGATCTTCTCCAGCAGAGCCGGACGTTCACGATCAAGCGTCTGCGCCCATGCGGCCAGCGCTTGTTCGACGTCGTCCGGCGTTCGCGCCCCCTCGATGTCGAGACCGAGCCATCGGAACTCCTCGACTTCCTGGGGCGTGAACCGTAGTGCCTTGCCTGCGCGAAGCATCGTGTGGGCCTGTTTCATATTCGTGTGCGAGTGGTCAGCGTAGCGGCCTCGCACGTTCATTCAACCTTCGGGGAGTCCACCGTCTCCCCCACTGGGGATGGGTGTCCCCTCTGTCATCGGAGCCGACACCATGTCCCCTGAGAAACCATCCCCCCGGACCAAACGCGCCTGCGTCGCGTCCGAGGAAGAGCGTGCCTGGGTCACCTTCTACCGGCGCGTCGGCCACGACCTGGCCATCGCCACGGAAGTGCTGGCCCAGCTCGACGCTGATCCCGAGATGAAGCGTGCCCATCTGGCGCTGTACCTGTGCTGCAAGGAATCCTTCCGCCTGCACAAGGCCCGGCTGGCGCGCAACAAGCGGATCGGCCAATTCGTTCGCTGGCTCTGCCACGGACTGTTCGTGCGTCCTGTGCAAGCCCTTCGGCATGCCGGACGCCAAGGCGGCAACCTGGCCGTCGAGTGCCTGCCGGAACCCGTCAAGGAACCGGCCGTCCCCCAGGTGCGCCAGCTGACGCGAGAGCCCGAGTTCGCGCAAGCGGCTTCGGCATTCGGTCCACCAGCGACCTCGCCAACGGCGACAACCGACGCCATTGGCGCGAACGGCGCCGAGCTTGCAGCCTCGGCCTCGTCCAGAACCAAGGCCTCCCGCTCGGCGGCCTGACTTGAGCGCCGGTGCGGCAACGCCCCGGTCCGTGGCTGCGCAGCGCTCGCGCGCAGCCCTGATCGCTGAACGCCCACGCCCACCGCCCCGGTGGTGTGTGGCGTTCGGCACCCCCCCTTTTTCATCTCCTTCGCTGCGAGGTGCTACGGCACCTCTGAAGCCTGCCCGCGGCCGCACCCCGGGACACCTCCCCCTTCCCGTCGACCTGCTTCATGCAGATCGGCATCCCTCGCAAAAGGACCCTTCCATGACCACTGCCGCCGATACCCTGCGCACCATCGAGGCACGCGCCGAACGCGCCATCGTCCAGGAACTGCGACTGATGACGCAAGAGATCCTTGGCCTTCGCACTCAGCTCGTGCTGCAGGAACGCGCCCACGCCGATGCCCTGCTGCTCAAACTGGACCACCTGGAGCGCGGGCAGTCCGCGTTGCCAGCCGACGGTTCCGGCATGCCGGACTGTCTGATGCCGACGCTGAGCCTCACGCTGTTCGAGACACCGATGCCGAAGACCTACCGTGCCTACTTCTACGCCCACGAATACGGTGACCTCGACGACGTCGTCACGGTGGAAACTTTCGATGCTGGCGTTCAACTGGTTCGCGACCGGCTCACGCGAGATGGCGACTACGTGATCACCGCCAGTTGGATCAAGCACCAGGGCGAGATGACCGTGGCGACGCCACGCGGCATGGTCGTTGCCCGTCTCGAGACCGATGACGGTGACACGCCCATGCCGGGACCCGTCGTGCTCGAGGCCTGCAACGCACTGCGCGCTGGCGACACCTCGCGCATCGAGCATCTCTTCGAGCGTCTGCTCGAAGCTGCGTGACCCGCAGCAGGCAACTGCGTACCAGCGACCAGAACGCTGCCGGTTCGGCGCCCACCCACCGGGGGCGCCGAACCGACGCCGAGCCTCATGCCGCCCGGCGGCATGCCTCCGCTTCACGGTCGATCAGCCAGTGCAGGAACTGGGTCTCGCGCGACGCGCCCCAGTAGTGGGACTTGCAGCGCGCGATGTAGGCCTCCAGGTCAGTGAGCGTGCGGACACCCGCCGGCTCAAAGGCCGTGATCTTGGTGAAGCGTTCGACCTCCCTGCGGGTGAGTCGAATCTGATGCCCGAGGCGGATCATGAAGGCGTGTTCGGAGCGGACTTGCATCCATCTTGGCTCGATTTCAAGGACCTGTGCGCTCGTCCAGACTGCAGGGCGCAAAAACTTCTTCAGCGTGACTCCAGTCGCACTTCATTCACAGCGTGGCAACAGACCGCCGTTCACGGACGCCTCGCCGTGACCTCGAAGCGACATCCACGCGCCGCGCGACTCTGCCGGCCCCACCGTCGCCACCCGCAATCGCCCTGAACGGTCGGCGGTCTTCGATGGCATTGGGGCAAACCGTGTTGCAGACGCCCTTACCTGTGCTCACACTTCGCGGGCATTTACCGCGTTCGTTGTGAACGCTCCGGCAGCTTGCCGGCGTCGCAGTCGTAACCTGCCTCATCCACCTCATGCGGGGACATCGTCCCCAACCAGGTGCGGCGTTCCTGCTTTCCATTGAAGGAGAACGCCTTGACCCCCACCACCCTCAGCCGCGCCGAACTGGTCGCCGAGTTGCTGGCGAACAGTTCGCGGCCGGACTCGGCCGACGCACCTCGAGTCGGCGATTGCGAGCCGACCAGCGCCTACGCGATGGCCCCCGATGCCTTGCTGACACGCAAGCTCAGCGCCGCGCGCGAGCTGCTGATGCGGGACCTGCAAGCGCAGATGCGCCACGGCCCGGTCATGGACTCGCCGCAGACCCTGCGCGACTGGCTGCGCCTGCACTGCGCCGGCCTGGAGTACGAGGTGTTCCTCGTGCTCTACCTGAACGCCGGCCATGCATTGATCGAAGCCGAGCAGCTCTTCCGGGGCACGCTGACGCAGACCTCGGTGTATCCGCGGGAAGTGGTCAAGGGCGCCCTTTCGCGCAATTGCAGCGCCGTGGCCATTGCCCACAACCACCCCAGCAGCGGCAGCCCGGAGCCCAGCCGCGCCGACGAGCACTTGACGCAATCCCTGCGCAGCGCCTTGGCACTCGTCGATGTGCGCCTGATCGATCACTTCATCGTGTCGGGCGATCAGGTGCTCAGCCTCGCCGAACGCGGCCTTGTGTAGCGCCATGCATGCCAGGACCGACGCAGGTGCCGAATCCAGAGCCTCAAAGTTCGGCTTCGGCCATCAGCTCGGTCATCGTCAGGTCCATCGCCCGCGCAATGCGAACGATGGACACGATCCCCGGGTTCTGCCCGCCGCGCTCGATGCTGCTCATGTAGGAGCGGTCGATCACGCTGCGATGCGCCAGTTCTTCTTGTGAGACGCCCTTGGCCAGCCTGCACCGCCGAATGGCAGCGCCCAGTGCGACAAGCACCGGGTCGTTCGCGTGCCGGGGTGAGGAAATGGGCATGCCGGCATGGTCGGCATATGATGCCTATCACACCACGGACGATCTTCCACATGCCCTCATGTGACGCGCACCTGCCCTGCGCGCAGCGGTCCATTCGCGGCGATGTCAGCCAGCGCACTCACGCCAACAGGCGAGCGGCGGACGCACCGCTCATCTCAACCCCAAGGGGCCCCTGCCCCGAGGGGTTCCTGGGGTTCCCTTCCCACCGACGAAGGAGAAACCCCATGACAACGAGCAACGCGCCGCGCTGCCCGATCTGCCCGGGCCACGGTGTGCCGCTGGGCACGCTGGGCCGTCTGCGCTGGTACCGCTGCCGCGATTGCGGCATGGACTTCAATCGTCCCTCCCGCACACGGACGGGACCGAGAACATCACCCCAACGAGAAGGAGTCCGCCTTGGATGAATCCACCGTGGCCACCCTGCTGCAACTGGCCGAGCCGCTGGTTGCGCTGTCGATCACCCATTTGACGCAGCCCACCCGCGCCAAACTCGCGGCCGACGATCTGTCGATCAACGCCTACCCCAGCGACTACGGCGGCCTAGTGTTCGTCGGTGCGCCGCCGTACAGGATGCCCGCCGAAGCCGACCTGGCAGCGATCTTCGAGGCTGCCGCGAAGGCCGGCATCGTCTGGCTCAAGTTCGACGCCGATGGACCGGTCGTCGATGGCCTGGCCATCTATGACGATGACGGTGATGACGGCTGACCGCCGGGTCCCCGCCATCCTGCGCTGAAACCATCGCCACCTCGCCGGTGGCACCGAGACCCCACAGGGCGTCGCGCCGAAAGGCCGACGCCCTGTTCGCATTTGGAGTTCGATTCATGAACACTTCCCTTGGAGATCGCCCGACGAGTCGGGTGACTGTCAACGGAGCCCAGCGCCTCTACGTCATCGCTTTCGATGGCGGTGTGAGTTGCCTGGGCTTCGACAACGCGCGCGACCATGCGAACCAGATCGCCGAGAGGCTTCGCCGGCCTGAGCTGGCCTTCGCCGCCTCCGACCACGCGGAGCCCGCCGGCTACACCAAGTACATGCGCGCAATTCAAGCCTGGAGCTCGTCCTCGGCCAGCCGGCACACCTACTTCGATCCCGGGACCGCGCCCGAGGCCGCACGTGTACTCGAGCGTTGTCGCAATGAGGGCAACAAGGTACGGCTCGTGCTGGGCGACACGGCCGCCGGCGAGTCGTGGCTCGACGAGTACGACGTCGTCGGAACGATCGGACGTTCGAGCGGCCCGCTCAGGGTGCCGCTTCTGATCGAAGAAGGCGAGGACGGCGGAGGAGCGATCCTGACGGCTTGCCTGCTGTGTGTCATCGACTGGCGCAGCAGCCGGGTGCTCTATCGATATCCGGCCTATCGGGTCGTGGATCTGGCCATCGCCCCCAGCGGCGACGATCAACGCCCTTGGGTGGTTCGCCGGCGCGAGGAGACCGTCGCGCGGTTCGAGGTCGTCGGTAAAGCGGCGGCGTACCTCGCCTTCATGCGGGGCTTGCCGGTGGAGCCAACGATCTTTCGTTGACGGCTGCGCGCAGCGGGGCGTCCTGGACCCAGTCCAGCGCGCCCTGCTGCGCCAAGGCCTCGGATTGCGGATAACGGGTCAGGTAGGCCGCCATATCCTTGGGTGCGAACGATGTCCGCACGTAGACCACATCGGTCACACCCTGCGCCGCGACGACGTCCTCCAACTTGTCCGGTTCGAGTCCGAAAGCGACGACCGGTCCCTGCATCCGCCGCCGCTGGATCTTCGGCGTCAGCAGGTAGAGCGTGATGCCCTTGCGAACGTACGCGTTGTCGCGGTCAAGCGATCGCACGGCGTCGGCGCCCAGCACCTCGGCCAGCATCCCGGACAACTGGTCTTTGCCAGACACCGCAAGCGCGAGTTCGTGAGTGTCGCGTTGCTGCAGCCATTGCAGAGCGCAGGCCACGGCCGCGGACAAGGCCGCGACAGGTTCGGAGATGGACGCAATGTGGAAGTGCCGTGGAAACATCGATACTGGAGCGCAAATAGCCCTTGGCCATTATCTCAGCGCGGGCTGCAGCGGAGCCCGCTCGGCCCCTGCCGACGTTTGGCAAGCATCGTGCGCTATCGCATCCAGGTCGATCACCACATCGGCCATCGCCTTCAGCTCCGGTGTCTGCGAGATGAAGAACTCGCGCTCGTACCCGCCCAGGCGCAGCACTTCGCGTTTCATCGCCATGAACAGCCGCTTGCGATCCGGGTCCAGCGCGCCGTCGATCTCATCAGAAAACAGCGTCGTGTAGCGCCGGCCGGTGTGCTGCGCGAGGTACAGCGCTACGGCTCGAACAAGGGCCTCGTTGATCGCCACCCGCTCGCCGCCGCTCATCAATCCGACACTCTTGCTGTCGCCCGTTTCGCCGTCGTGCACGACGATGTCGAAGCCCTCCTTCTGCTCACCTTTGCCGGTTTCCAACAGGGTGTGGATCGACACCGTGAAACGCGATCCATGGCAGGCCAGCAGAAGGTCGTTGGCCAACCCTGACAGGGCGGGACCAGCGTCGTCGATCGCCAGCGCGATCAGACCGTCGTTGCTCAGGCAGCGCGCGAACAGATTCCAGTTGCCCAGTTCGATCTCGACGCGGCCTCGCCGTGCCACCACTTGCCGGATACGCACGCCCAGCGCCCCTTGCCGCCTCGTGTTGTCGTCGAAGGCCTGCGAGTTCCGCACCGCCACCAACAGCGCTTGTTCCGCCGCTGCCAGAGCGTCCCGAGCTCTGCTCAGCGCCGCAGTGGCGGCGGTCAGCGGGGCCTCGTCGTAGCGTGCCGGCAGTGCGGCCACGGCTTCGTCCAGGCGCTGCCTCGTCGCGCGAGTCTGGTCGGCTCGCCGGGCCAGTTGCTCCGCGACGGCCTCCCTCGACGCGGCAATCTGCGCGCGTTCGGTTCGCTCTTCGTCAGTCTCGTCCCGGTGGCCTGCCACGTCCGGTCCCATTGCGGCCAGTTCCTGCTCAACGCTGCCTAGCGCGGCACGGGCTTGCGCGCATGCGGGTGCCTTGGCCGCCAGCCCGCTCAGGCGACTCACCCGCTCCCGGACGCGGTTTTCGCAATGCTCGGCCCAAGCAAGGTCCTGCGGCGCGGCCGCCAGGGCTTCGCGCCGGCAGCACGCGGCCCGCAATTCGCGCTGAGCCTTCGCCTTGTCGCGCGCCAACTGCGCGATCTGGGCAGCCGCACTGGGAACCAGAGCCCGCGCCTCGAGCGCATCCCCCAGCAGCTTGCACTGGCCCTGAAGGTCCGTGCCGGCGCAGGGGACCTCCGCCGTCAATCCGAAGCGACGGGCCAGTTCCTTGGCCCGCAGCACCACCCTGCCCGCATCACGCTCGATGCCCGCGACCTTCTGTTCGGCCAGGCGTTCCATCCCCTGGCACTGCGTCAGCGCCTGGACCCGTTCACGCCCCGCGCGCATGAGTTCGACCCGGAACCCCAGCAGGCGCTGCACCAACGGCAGTCGTCGCACCGCACGCTCAACCGCCACGACTTCGGCGAGCGTCGTGCGGCAGCGCTGCCGCGCCTGCAGCAAGGCTTGGCGCCGGCTGCGCTCGCTTTGGAGCCGGCTGCTCACGCGCTGATCGAGCCGTTCGAGCCGCTGGTGCTCCGCCTGGTCCTGGGCCCGGAGCGCACGAGTGGCTTGCGCGTCGGCCTCCTCCGCGGCCCTGCGTTCGACCGCCAGTTGAGCGCGCCGAGCTTCCACGCCTCGCGACTGGTCGCGCTCAGCGGCCAATCGGACCTGCCGAACCTGAGCCACGTCCAGCGCGGTCTGCGCCGCTTGCTTGGCATCCTGGGCCGTGGTGAGCTTGGTCAGAGCACCCTCGAGCAGCCGCCGCTCGCCTGCCAGGCGTTGCGCCTCGTCGTCCAACCCGGCCTGTTCCTGGCGGATCGTCGTCAGGGCGGCCTTGAGCAGCCGCGCAGTTTCGGCGGCTTTCTGGCCGAGTGCGCGAATCTCCTCTTGCCCGAGCAGGTCGGCAAGCAGAGTCTTGATCTCGGCATTGCGGTAGGTGCTCAACTGGCGCTTACCCTGCGCGGAGAACACCGAAGTGAAGAAAGTATCTGCACTGCCACAGATGTTCTCGATGCAGCGGGTGTAGCTCTCCACCTTGCCATCCGAGACGGTCCCATCATCAAGCTGCACTGGTGACCAGGCACCGTTGTCGTCCAGCACATGCAGATAGGCCTCGGTGCGACGCCGGCCGTTGAGCCGGATCACCAGCTGTGACCGGTAGCTGCGCCCCTCGTGAGCCCAGGTCAGATCCTTCACGCTCTCCGGCAAGTAGACGTGGTCGTAGAACGAGAAGCCGCCGGTTCCGGCCGCCGCAGCCCTGCTGGGGAGGGTCGCGAAGGGCTGCAACGAATCCATGATGGTCGTCTTGCCACGTCCGTTGCTGCCGGCAACGGCGACAAGCTGTGCACCGTCGACCAGGCGTTCGAGGTCGAGCGTGATTTCGTCGAGGCCCAGGCCGTCGCGGATGCCGCGGAAACCTTTGAGTGTCAGTGATAGAGGTTGCATGGTGTTTGGCCGGAGATGCTGTCCATCCAGGCTCTCACGGGTCACCGCCGCGTCAAGCGCGTGCGTGTGCCGGCAGCGCCGCGTCGCGCTCGTCGGGATCGGGTTCGCAGACAAGGGCTGAGCTGGCGTTCGAGTCTTGAAGAATCGCCTCGGCAACTTCCTCGGGCGACGCGCTTATCAAGCGATCCAGGCAGCCAAGCAAGGGTTCTAGGCTGCACTCCGTGGTCTGCGCCCATACCCGCACCTTGTCGACCAAGCTAGTCAGCTGCGAAATTCCCGCCGCCCGCGCTCGCACCACCGGCACGATGCGCCCCTCCAGCATGACTTCGGCTGCCTCGCCCAATAGAGCCAGGATCGCCGCGCGGTCGACGGCTTGCTTGTCCTCTTCGGCGACGGTCCAGCGCACCCGGACATTCGTGCCGGCCAGCGACTGCTGTGCAATCACATCTTTCAGCGCCGCCAAGTCGGGACGGCCCTCGAACACGATATCCATCGTCCTGCGCGCGGGGGTCGTGTGCAATTGAAGGCTCGCCATGTCGGCGCCAACGTCCCAGACAAGGAATCCCTTGTCGCCCTGCTCGCCATGGTGGAAGCGCCCGATCGAGCCCGCATAGGCGACGCACTGCACTCCCTCACCATCCTCTAGTGTCCAGGCCTGGTGCTTGTGGATGTGCCCCAGCATGAAGGCCCGCGCTTCGGCGGCAAACAACGCGCCGGTCGTGAACTCGTGATCGAAGCCGGCCATCGGCACATCATGCTCGCTGATACAGCCGAAGACCGTGCCATGCGAGACACCGACGGTCGGCACGCCCCGCGTGCGGGCTTCGCGATGGATGGGTGCGAAGCCCGCCAGCAGCGCGGCCATGTGCGCAGCCACCGACGTGGCCGCATGGGTGGCGCCAACGGTCGCTGCAACCACCGCTTTGTTCACGGTGGGCACGCAGGTGAACAACGCCAGCGCTGCCTCCGACAACTTGTCGAACCGCCAGGCATCCGACGGCAGCCATTGCCCCTGCTGCGACAACACCACCTGCTCGATCCGGTCAGCCACGTGGATCGGGTGCCGTGCCCCCAGTAGCCGAAATGCCGACAGGGCACCGGGCGGCTCGTGCGAAAACGTACCCTGCAACATCAGCACAGGGCAGTACTCGGCCAGCCGTTTGACTTGTTCGATGAGGCGCAGTGCTGCAGGCGCGTGCAGTTCCAGCGCGTGGTCGGTGGCGTCGCCGGAGAGCACAGCGGCCTGAACTCCGGCCTCGATGGCCTGGTCGATGGCTGCCCCGAAGCAACGGTCCGCTTCGGCCAGGGTCTTGTGCCCGTAGTGAAGGTCCGAGAAGTGCGCGATGCGGATCATGAGCCGCTCCCTTCGGAGTGCGCCAGTTCGCTGTCGATCTTGTCGCGGTAGCCCTGCGGGTCGTTGCGGTAGCGGTCCACCAATTCGTCCCAGGCCCGGCGGCGGCCGTGCGGGTTGAGCCTCCAGCCGCTGCCCCAACGCCGGTCGGCGTAGGCCTCGAATCGAGTCGGGTCAATGCCGCGGGCCTGTGCCTGGGCCAACAGGCGCTCCAGCGAAGGAGCCCCTTCGCGCACTGCCGACGTGGCATCAGCGCCCTCGCTCACAGGCGCGACTTGAATCGCAGGATGGGCAGGCGCCGGCACGTCGCCTTCAAGCACCTGTGTCGCCAGTTGCGCCTGCACGATGGCCGAGTCATCGTCTTCCCGTTCGCGCAGCAACGCCGTCACGTCCACCGGCGCTTCGAGTTCGATGATCCATTGCGGCAAGCGCACGGCCTTGCCGGACTCGTCGATGTGCGCTACCTCCATCAGCCTCTTGGTCAGGAAGAAGGTCGTGCGCTGTCGATCCAGGAAGCCCGAGATGCGCCCGCCACGCAGGAACCCGACGGTCTTGAATTTCTGGATTGCCGCGTTCATCGCGTAGAAGCTGTTGGTGTGCAGCTCGAAGGCGCTGATCGAACGGATGCCAGGAATGAAGAATAAAAAGCGTCCGCTCAGGTTGCACTGGCGCTGCTGATACTCAAGACAGTTCTCCGGGTCGCACAGGCCGCCGCCCGCTTCGCGGGCCATGGTCTTGCGCCCACCGAAGATGCGGATCGTGCGCCGGCCCGTGTTGTCCAGCGGCACGGGCGCGTGCGTCATGCAGTGCCGCACCCGACCGTCGGAGCTGTATTCGGACCAGAACCGCTTCTCATGCGCTCCCCATGCCGCAAGTTCGTGCGGCATCACGGTCTGCCAATGATCGGATGGAAACACCACCGGAAAGCGGTAAAGGCGCGAGCCTTCGCCGCGGTCTTCCGCATAGGCGTCGAGGATCTGCTGGGCGATCTCCGGGTTAGGGAAGTCCTGCCCGCGAGCGGTGAACCAAGCCACGTTGCGTGGGACGAGCGGTGTCCTGAGCTGCGGCAGCGCTTCGGTGATCGCACGCTCGATCTGGTCGAAAGACTGGCCAGCGGCGACGCCCTTCTCGTACAGCATTCTGGCCTTGGGTTGGTCGGCCGCCTTGTTGGTGAGCACCTTGATGCCCGCGCGAATCTTGCCGCCAGTGGGAATGCGCGCAGGCCCTTGGCCTAGCACGGTGGGTGGTACTGCGTGGCCGCCGTTGATGTTGATGATCGGATGCGTCATGGCGTGGTGCCTCATGGATGACGGGAATTTCGTCAATCCATGATCCAACGGCATCGCGCCCCATCAACCCCCCGAGGCCGCGGCGGCGCGCTCACGAGGTGCCCTTGGCCAGTGGCCATGCGCTCCAACGCTGCCGCAGTGCTCCGCATGGCCTCGGCATGGCCGCGCAGCGCCTGCGCCGCCTCGGTTGGCAACAAGCCGGTCTGTGAGCGGGTGAACAGCGCCTGGTCGAACGACGCCTCCAGTGCGGAAATGTGACGACCTACCGTCGGTTGCGTGATGCCGAGGGAGCGTGCCGCACCGGAGAGAGAGCCTTCGGTCAACACGGCCAGAAAGGTACGGTAGAACTCCCAGCCGATGCCCATTGCCATACATAAATGCACCTGATTCGTCACAAACCTCAGCATAGGCTGGAGTAGCTCATCCTTTGAGCCACCGGCCAGAGAAGATGGTCGCTCCACCTCAGGGGCGCACCATGTCGATGAACCGAGTCCAGTTCCAGCCAGGCCTGTCGATGGCGGAGTTCGAGCGGCGGTACGGAACGGAAGAGCAATGCGAGGAGGCTGTCAGGGCTTGGCGCTGGCCACAAGGCTTTAGCTGCCCGCGCTGCGGTGCGGGCAAGCGCACAGAGTTTCGCCGCGGCGCCTTGCTGTACCTGCAGTGCGCGGCCTGCCAGTACCAGTGCAGCCTGATCGCCGGCACCATCTTCGCCAGCTCCAAGCTGACGCTGAAGACCTGGTTCCTGGCCATGCACCTGCTGACCAAGGCCAAGACGAACGTCTCTGCGCTGGAACTCATGCGCGACCTGGGCGTGAGCTACCGCAGCGCGTGGCTCGTCAAGCACAAGCTGCTGGAGACGATGCGGCTGTGCGAGGAGTTCCGCCAGCTCAGCGGGCGCGTGGAGATCGACGACTCCTACCTTGGTGGCGAGCGTGTCGGCGGCAAGCCGGGCCGGGGCTCGGAGAACAAGGTGCCGTTCGTGGCTGCGGTGCAGACGACCGAGGATGGCCAAGCGGTGCGCGTCTGCCTGGCCTTGCGGCCGTTCACCAACGCGTCGATGACTGAGTTTGCAGCCCGCTCGCTGGTGCGGCCGCTGACGCTGGTCTCTGACGGGCTGCCGTGCTTCACCGCGATGGCCGCCGACGCTGGCGTCCACGATCGCAACGTCACCGGCGGCGGTGCTGCTGCGGCCAAGCATCCCAAGTTCAAGGCCGTCAACACGATCCTGGGCAATCTGAAGACGGCGCTGCGGGGCGCCTACAAGGCCTTCAACTTCAGCAAGTACGGTCACCGCTACCTCGCCAAGTTCCAGTATCGATTCAACCGGCGGTTCCACCTGGGAGCCATGTTGCGTCGCTTGGCCATCGCTGTCGTTCGCTGCAAACCCTGTCCAGAGCGCGTCATACGGGCTGCTGAGATTGCTGCCTAACCAGGTAAATGCATAGCAACCTTCTCACGATCAGCAATTCCAATTGAACAAGGGTTTGCCCAGAATTCGTCCATCAACAACGCATGGTGAAGGTCATGAGCGGCAAGAAGACGGTTCTGGGCGCCACGGGCGGCATCGGCGGCGAGGTGGCTCGCCAGCTGCAAGACACCGGCTGGCAGGTACGTGCGCTGAAGCGCGGCGCCGAACAGGCCACTGAGCGGCGGGACGGCATGATCCGGCTGAGCGGCGACGCGCTGAATCGGCAGGACGTTGTCGATGCCGCGAAGGGCTGCTCGGTCATCGTCCACGCGGTCAACCCGCCGGGCTATCGGCAGTGGTCGGAGCTGGTGCTGCCGATGCTGGACAACACCATCGCTGCTGCCATTGCCGAAGGCGCGACCATCGTGCTGCCAGGCACCGTCTACAACTTCGGGCGGGATGCCCTCCCGGTGCTGCATGAAGATTCGCCGCAGCACCCGGTAACTCGCAAGGGTGCCATCCGTGTGGAACTGGAGCAGCGCCTGCTGAAGGCCAGCCGCAACGGTGCCCGCGTGCTGATCGTGCGTGCCGGCGACTTCTTCGGTCCGAAGGCAGGCAACAACTGGTTCTCGCAAGGCTTGGTCAAGTCCGGACAAGCGGTCAAGACGGTGAGCTACCCCGGCGAGCGCGGCGTTGGCCACCAGTGGTCGTACCTGCCCGACGTGGCGCGCACCATGGTCGAGTTGCTTGCGCGCCGCGATTCGCGCGGTGCTTTCGCCTGTTTCCACATGGCGGGCCACTGGGACGCGGATGGCACGCAGATCAGCGATGCGATCCGGCGTGTGGTGCTGCGTCGCACCGGCTGCGAACCGCGCGTTGCCGCGTTCCCGTGGTGGCTGCTGACCCTGGCCTCACCTTTCATCGCCACTTTCCGCGAAATGCGCGAAATGCGCTACCTGTGGCGCACGCCGATACGGATGGACAACTCGCGTCTGCTCGCGGTACTGGGGCACGAGCCGCACACGCCGCTGGACGTGGCGATCGAAGCCGCACTTGTCGGCATGGGCAGCATCGAGCCTTCTCCGCAAGGCGGCAGCGCAGTGGCGCGCGCCTCCGTAGCCTGAAGGCGTCGACCCCGCGGACTCATCGGAACAGCAGCATGCTCACGCCAACTTTTCGCCTTGTGGCTGCCCGCGTCGACGCGCGGCTGCAAGCCCTGTCGTCATGGGCTGTCCCGATATTCATGGTCAACCAGGGAACATTGCTGCCCACCTTGGTCATGACCTCGATCATCGTCAGCGTGGAGATTCTCAAGAAATCAGCAGGGGCCGATGGCGCGCATGCGGCAGGTGAACTCCTATGAAAGCAAAGACGGCCGCAGCACGACCTGCTTGTCGGCGCAATGAGTTTGCAGCAGGTGCACTTCATCGACGGTCCGGAGCCACACCAGCTGTTCAAAATCGGCCAGGCCGCTAACAGGAACATGTGTCTTGCCGAGCCGTTCGGTCGGCGAGGGTCACGAGCAATCTACTCGGCGGCGCGAGTAGCACGCCACTTCATTCAATCTGCGCCGACCGACCCGACGTCTGGACGGCCTCTGTCCGATTGAACCGCCTGCGGGAAGGCTGGCATGCAGTGGGCGGAGCTCCAGACCCAGGCACCATCGCCCGCGTCGGCAGTGGCGCGCTGCTTGGCCCGCTGCTCCTTGAGATCGATGAACGCGCTGACCACATGCAGCGGCGCCGGCACAGCGCCAACATCCAGCAGCAGCGCGTTCGGAAACCCTGCTGCAGTCTTGGCGTCATAGCGCAGCGGCTTGACAAAGCGCCGTCGCTGCTCGATCAGCGCCCGTAGCAGGGGTAACTCGTGCACGCCCTCGACCGGAATCCAAGTCTCGTTGGTCAGCATCATGCTGGCAGCGTCGATCTCGTAGGTGTACTCGCGGCGAGCGCGCAGCAGTGCCGCCACCACGAGGTGAACTCGATGCCCGGCGTCGGCGTCAGGCGCCTCGAAAAGCGTCGCGTATCGCTTCTCCAAGCGTTCCCAGGTCTTGCCTGACACCAACAACGGCACGTCGGGCAGGTGTTTGATCCACACCCGACGGCCCGCTGTGCAAGGCTCGTTCGCCTTGTACTCGCCCAAAAGCAGCGCGAGCGGCTGTTGCCCATCGCCGGGGTGCAACACGGACAGCTTCTCGCGCCGCCGCCGCGCAGCATCCGCGCGCCCGGTCTCGCTGAAGGGCTCGGGTACATAGAGTCGATCCGAGAGGGTCAAGCCTTTGACCGTCACGCCCCGCGCCGCCTCCAGCAAGTACTTGTGCAGCACGCCTTGGTTGCGCCGGCCTTCCATTGCCGGGCTCCAGCGGTTGAAGCCCGCACGTTCGAACAAGTAGTGCATCAGAGCGCGCAGGCTCATGCTACGAGGCGTAGCACCGACCTCCCCGGCATCTCGCGCTTCGGCTCTGGCGACGCTGCGCCCACTGATCCGCGCCCACGGAAAGTCCACTCGCAACTCCACCCGACCTGGCTCGCGCTCCAACACGGCGCCCCCGATCAGTTCGCCTAGTCCGGACTGCTGCGCATCAGGCTCGTAGCTGGGGCAGGTCGTATCATGCCGGCTTCCCGTGTCAGGCATGCGCTTGACGACGAACAGGGTGTGCCGCGCGACGTACATCTCGATGCCGCCAGGTACGCACAGGCAGCGCGGCCTCTCAGGCGTGTCATGGACGCGGGCCAGCGCCTCCTGAAGCTGCGGGTCATCTGTGACCCAGATCCTGCCGGCGATGACGAGTCGCTGGGTCTCCATATCCGCTCAGGCCAGTTCGTTGACCAGTTCCGAGATCGTCGGCCTGCGCCGTGACATCAACTCGCGCACGGCGCTGCGCTGGCCGATGCCGAGCAGCAGACCAACCTGGTCTTCATCGGCGCCTCGTTCAAATAGCCGTGCCGCCACCGTGTGCCGAACAGACAACGACGTGACGCCTTCAAGCTCGGCATAGCGGAAGAGCTTGCGGTAGGCCTCGAGGACGGCGCGGCACAGGAAGCGCCGCTGCCGCCCTGTGCCGTAGGGCGTGATCACAAAGCCTTGGCCGGTCGGAGAAAGGAACAGCCGGCTGCGAGGATTCAAACCGCGATAGGCGCCCTGCTCGCCCAATTCGAGCCCCTGATCGAAGCGCTCCAGCAGGTATGGGCTGAGCAGTGCATCGAGGTTCGTGCTTTGGAAGTGCAGCGGCCGTGCCTTGCCGTTGATCGCCGCCTCGTTGCGCAACTCGGATTCGCGGCGCACGCGTCCATCGGGCATCAGGTAGTCCCGCACTTCGAGCCGAGCAATCTCCAGCGGCCGCGCGCCTGTGACGAACAACATGTAGAACAACGCCTGATCGTGCCAGGACTGGCGACTGCGAGCCTTGACCAACGCCAACGCTTGCGCAAGTTCGTCCGGTGAGACGATGCGTACGGCGCGTGACCCATAGGGCTTGGCTGGCACGAAATCGGCCAATGCCAAGAGGATGGAATCGCGGTGGCGCCTCAGCCGTTCGGCGAAGACGACACCTTTGTCGTTGAGCCCCTCGATGCCGACAGACCGGAACAGTTCCAGTGCGACGGCTTTGATACGCCGCTCGACCGCCGTGCGGGTCACACCGAATCGTGCTGCGACCTTTTCATACGTCTCACCGTCGACGACGGCCTTGAGCATCTCCACGGACTCGGCCGCAAGGTCACTGCCCACTGGCTGTTTGTCATCATCTGCCATGGGTAGACTTCCCTTCCGACGCCATTCGATCCGGCGGATCAGTTTGCGGCCATGTTCGAACAAAGATGCCTCGGATCGCCAGTCGAAATCGCTTGGATTTGCGCATGTTTTCGCCGCCAGGAATCCGTTGACAGCGTCACGCCGAGGCCACTCTGCCTATGTAGTGTCGTACGGACTTGTGGCGCAGGACCACACGCCAACGGGGTCCAAGACATGTTGACCATGATGCATCTCGGCGCGGCCAGCAAGACTTGCCGAGAGAACCACCGGTGAGGTGCTGCCGCAGAGCGCCGACAATGTTGATGTCAACTAGACAGCCTGATCGAGTTGCAGGTTTGCCTGCGCGCGCCCCAGATTGAATTGCTCGCAGTCCTGCGCGCGGTCAGGGCCTGCATCTTCCGCCGAATCGGGTCATTGATGACAAGCGTGCGGCGGCCCGACCTCAGGAAGCTGAGCGCTGCATTCCCTACTGATCCACGATGAGCTGTCAGCAGCGCCGCCGCTGCAGCAGTGACAGGAACTCGCGGCGCAAGGCGGCATCTTTCAGGAAAGCCCCGCGCATGACGCTGCTGGTCATCGCTGCGCCTTCGTCTTTCACGCCGCGCCAGTGCATGCAGAAGTGATCGGCCTCGATCACGACCGCCAGGCCATCGGGCTTGACCCGCGACTCCAAGGCGTCGGCGAGCATCACCACAGCCTCTTCCTGGATCTGCGGCCTGCTCATGATCCAGTCGCAGACGCGGGCGTACTTGGACAGGCCGATCAGGTTCGATTGTTTGTTGGGAAGTACGCCGATCCAGACTTTGCCCACGATCGGGCAAAGGTGGTGCGAGCACGCGCTGCGAAGCGCGAGCGGGCCGACGACCATGAGCTCGTTCAGGCCCAATGCGTTGGGGAATTCGGTCACTGAGGGCAGCGGCACATAGCGGCCACGAAAGACCTCGGTGACGTACATCTTCGCGATGCGTTGCGCAGTGGCCCGGGTGTTGTGATCTGCGTCCGTGTCGATCACCAGTGCGCGCAAGACCTCCAGCATTTTTTCCTGCACTTCGGCCATCAACTCCTGCATCTCGCCTTCTTCGATGAACGCCGAGATGTTGTCGTTGGCGTGATAGCGGACGTCTGCGCTGGCCAGCCGATCGCGGATGCGATCCGATGCGCGAAGGCGCACCCGTGGTTCGTCGCCGCCGAAGACGGGGTGGTAGTTTTCTCTCAACATGGAGCACCGGAGTTCAAAGCGACTTCAGGTACTGCGCAACGTCGGCAATCTGGCCGGAACTCAGGCCGAGCGACATCTTGTCGCTGTAGATCTGTCCCACGTCCTCGAGCGTCGCTGCCGATCCGTCGTGAAAGTACGGCGCGTGCTGCCATACGCCTTTGAGCGGCGTGGTCCGGTACTGCTTGGTGGCCGAACGCGACGCGTAGCTCTGCGACTCCGGTTCAGCCATCGAGGCGCTGGGTGAATGAAGCCTGGCGTTGGCGTCGGTGAACAGGGGCCCGCTGTGGCAGCTTACGCACTTGCCTGCGCCTTCGAAGACGGCCTTGCCGCGCAGCGCGGCAACCGCGTCGAAGCTGCCGGTCGGCGGCACGGGGGCCTTCAAAGACAACTGGTAGGCCTGCAGTGCAGGCAACTTGTTGGACACCAGATCCTGCGTGCCGTTGGTGATGTTCAGATTCAGACGCGGCTCCGCAAACGACCCCTGGCCGCCCATCTCGACCACGGCAACATAGCGGTTCCAGTAGGCAAGGTCTTTGCCGTCGCCTGTGTAGGTCACGCCGTGAATGCCGTCCAGGCCATAGGCTGGCGGAATGACGACCGGCTTGCTGATGCCATCGACGTTGTGTCGCGGATCGAACTTGCCTTTGCCCCAGGAGTTCAGCGCCGTCTTCGTCGCGGCGTCCACGGCAGGCGACAAGGCGATGATCGCACCGGGGTTCAAGTCCCGGTTGGCCCAGCCATCGAGTCGCTTGCCGATGCCGGGCGCAAAGGAGTTGTCAACCGTCGAATGACACAACGCGCAGGTGATGCCCACGCGGGCCAGCCGATCGACGCCGTTGACGGACTCGACGGTGCCCTTCAGGCCGACCACGGCATTCAGCTTCAGCAAGGCGATGGTCGTCGCCGGGCTCGTGAGGCTGATGCTGCCGTTCCTGATGCCATCGACCACGGCCGTCGGCAGCGCGTCGGCGTCGACCTTCAGCCCGACCGACAGGGCGGTCACCGGATCAACGGCGGCGCTGATGACTTCATGCATCCTCAGTGCGTCGGTCCACTGCGCTTCGTCGCCGAAGGTGTCAAAGCGGAAGACTTGCTTGCCTTGTTCGATCAGTACGGCTTGCTCGGCCGCCGAATCGGCGTCACCGCCGCCGCACGCCGCCACCACGGCCATTGCGGCGCCGATCGTTGCGGTGATCAGCAATGCATGCGATGCGCCATTCATGCGGCTCCGCGCCGCATGAGCGTTGCGAACACCCGCAGGGTCTTCGGGCGAGGCTTGTTCTTTCATTGTCTTTCCCTTTGAGATCAGTCGGCCGCTACTTGCGGCATTCGGGCGTTTGGTCGGCACGCTTCAGGTAGGCGATCAGGTCAGCCCGATCCTTCGGCTCGGGCACACCGTCGTAGGTCATCGTGCTGCCGGGGACCATCGCCAGCGGCTTGGCCAGAAAGCGATCCAGCGTCTTCTCGTTCCAACTGATCCTCGAATGCTTCATCGCCTGCGAGTATTCGTAGCCAGGCACACTGCCCGCCAGCCGCCCGAACAGGCCGCAATGGCGTGGCCCGACACGGTCGTGGGCCAGTGCATGGCAGGCGAGACAGCGCGCGTAGATCTGCTCGCCACGCTGCACGTTCGGAGCCGCTCCGACCGGTGCGGCTGCGCACAGCGCGAGCAATCCAGCAAAGGGCACGAGAAGGGTCACGCGAAGCGTCACGACACGTAGGCCGACGGCACCGGCACTTCACCCAGCGCTTGCCGCAGGATGGCCCAATGCATCGCCTCGTCGCCGAGGATGCTGGCGGCGGCCTTGGCCAGGTCGCGGTTTCCGAACAACGGTACGGCCCCGAGATAGGCGCTGACGGCACCCTGTTCGAGTTTGGCCGCGAACCTCAACACGTCGGCCTGCGTCTTCAGTTGGGCGACGGGGAAGTTGTAGTTCGCCTTGGCTTGCACCGGCTTGCCGCCGAGTTTTTCCACCGTCTTGGCGAGCAGGTCAGCATGTTCCTTGTGATGTCCCTGGAAGGTCAGTGCGAGCTCGAGCGTTGGCTTTTGCAGCAGCTTGCTTTCGGCACCGAGCTGGTACGCCGCGATCGCTTCGAGTTCGGCACCGAGTGCGGTGTTGAGGATGCGCGCGTCAGCCGCGGTGGCTCCGCCGGCGTTGGCGGCAAGGGCATGCTTGCCGGCCAGCAGGGCAACCGCAGCGCCGGACAGAACCAGCTTGGACTGGCCAAGGAACAGGCGGCGGGCAGCGATCGGGTCGGGCGTCAGCAGGAAGGACATGGGTGTCTCCGTTGTGGGTGAAGGTGGGATGGGGGTCAGGGCCGGGAGCGTTCCCGGTATTCGGCAAGCCTCGCCAGCACGGTGGCAACGATGCGGTCGCAGCGGGCGCCGTCGAAGAGGAACGCTTCGCCGATGGCGAGATCGAAGTCGCGCGACAAGCCTTCGCGCAGCAAGCCGCGAGCGCGGAAGTAGCGAGTGCGTACCGTGGCCTCGGGAAGTTGCAGCGCCGCGGACACTGCTTCGACGCTCATCTCCTGGACTGCGCGCAGCATGAACACGGTGCGGAAGGCTTCGGGCAACGTGTCAATGCGGGCTTCGATCAAGCCACGGGCTTGCGAGCGCATCGCGGCTTGCTCGGGCCGTTGGTCGGGGTCATCCTGCATCGAGATCTGCGTTTCGGGGTCGACTGATTCCATGGCGGCTTCCAGCGGTATCACTTGCGCGCTCGACCGGCGCAAGCGCCCCAGCGTTTCGTTGATGACGATGCGCACCAGCCAGGTCGAGAGCTTCGACTCGCGACGAAACGTGGCCAGCGAACTCCAGGCGCGCAAGTAAGACTCCTGCAATGCGTCCTCGGCCTCAGCGTCACTTTTCAGGATGCTTCGCGCGGTACGAAACAGCAGCCGGTTGTGGCGCCGCATGATCCTTTCGAAGGCGGTTTCGTCGCCTTGGACTGCACGGTCAGCCAGTTCGGCATCGGTCGTTGCGGCCAATACGTCGGGGAGTGGGGAACTGGGATTGATGGTCTGAGCCGTCTGCATGGTGTGTGCTCCTGTCATAGGATGTTGCGAGGGCTCGCGGCGTTCCCGTTTTCTCACAGCCGCCGTCGAACCCGTGGCCGTGTAGGTCGTTGCCATTGACTTCGGCATGGGTGTGGGTTGAGGGTCGGGGTCGCGCCTTCGGTAGGTTGGCCTGGTCACCGTGACCGCCGCACAAAGCGCGTCAGCCTCCTTGTGGAAGCTGTCCAGCCGAGAGTGAGCTCCGGTGCGGGTGGATCCGCGCGGGTGAATCGGTGGTACGTTTGAGGTCGCCCTAGACCCCGTCGCCAGCCTTCTTCATGATGCCGGTCTCTACCGTGCGGCTGACCAAGTCGACTCGGATGACCTTGACGGCGTCGCTCCGCGCGATGGGCGCAGGGCCAACCAATTGCCGCACGACCTATGTCCCTGGCTGGGGGACATCGCCGGCCGTGACGAACCCCGGCCCTAGAGTGCCCGCCCCACTCCGATGCAGGCGAGGCCCGCACAGACTACGCCGGCCGCCACGGCCCGCTGCTTCCACTGTGTGCGCTCGCGGAACACGAGCAGCGACATCGCGGTTGCCAGCACGATGCCCCCGTTGGTATACGCCACCACCTCGGCCGCCGGCAGCGTGCGCATGGCGTGGATGACCAGGGCGTAGGCCAGGCCCACGCACAGGCTGCCCGCCAGCAGCGCCAGGGCACTCGGCCGGCCTTTGGGTGTCCATTGCCCTGTGCTGCGCCGCAGTCGCCAGGTCATGGCGAGCCAGGCTGCGAGATAGCCGACGCTGAGGTAGCCCACGATGCCGCCGAAGCCGGCAAGCTGCGACGTGGCGGCCTTGTCGGACAGCGAGTAGACGCTGGTGGCCAGCATGGCCAGCAGAGTCCAGGGCAGCGCCCTGCCTTCTTCATTGCCGCGCGCCGTGCGGGCCATCGCCACCAGTCCGAGCACGCTGATGGCGATGCCCGTCCAGGCCAAAACGCCCAGCAACTCGCCGAAGAACAGCAAGCTCCACCCGGCGATCAGCAAGGGCGAACTGCGAACCAGTGGATAGACAAAGGCGACTGGCGCATGCTGGTAGGCGCGATGCAGCCCGTGGAAATAGAGCACGTTGGCCGCCGCCGATGTCAGCAACAGGCCCAGAAGGTGCAAGCTCCACTGCGCTTCGACGACGAAGCGATAGAGCCCCCAGGGTGCGACCAAAACCAGATGGCCGAACAGCACCCACCACAGCGGCTCGCTGTCGCGTGGCTGATGTCGGGCGATCAGGTTCCAGGTCACGTGCATCAGCACGGACAGGCCGATGGCGACGGCCTCGTAGCCGCCGGTCATGTCGTGCCGAGATCGTGTCCGCGCACGAGCTGAACCTGCTCGCCATCCTGCGCAATCGACAGGTTGTCGGCCAGGTCCGGCGCCGTCTGCAGGATCCACGTATCGAGCGCATGGCCGATGTGGGTCAGCCAAGCCCTGCGTGGCTGAACGCTCGCGATAGCGGCCAGCGCCATGGGCCAGTCGTTGTGCCCGCGCGGCGGCGCATCCTGGGGCGGGTAGCTGCAGTCAAGCGCCAGACCGTCGGCTTCCCAGGCCTGCAGGAAAGCCTCGGTGTGCGGTGGCAGGCCGAGCGTGTCGGTCAGGTAGGCGAACCGGGTGCCATCGTCGGCCTCGACCGCATAGCCGAAGGTCGGTTTCGAGTGCACCAGTGGCAAGGGCGTGAAGCACAGCCCCCCGATGCGCTGCGGCTCGAACTTCGCCAGGCGCCGGAAGTCCAGCAGGCCCGGATGCTTGTAGAGGTCGGCGCAGCCCTCGGTGTCCGGTGGAGCATGGACGGCGATGGGTGCACCACGCCCCCAGCGCAGGTGAAACAGGCCCTGCACGTGGTCGGGGTGAAAGTGCGTCAGCACGATGGCATCCAGGGCCCCCGGCGCAAATCGCTCGTGCAGGTCCATCAGCCCGGCGTCGACGAGGACACGGGTGCCCTCGTGCTCGATCAAGACGCTGCAGGGCCGCCGAACCCGGCCGGGCTCGACAGCCGCACGTCCGCAGGCCGCGCAGGTGCAGCCGTACAGCGGCACCCCGCCGGCCGCACCCGTGCCCAGGAAGGTCACGCGCACAGCGGCTGCCCGGCGTGTTCGCGCAGCAAGGCCACCAGTGCTTCGCCGGCGCGCTCCAACGGGCCATCGTTGGTGATCACGTGCCCCGATGGGGACGGGCTCTGCATCCGACGGTGCCGTTCAAGCCGCTGTTCGACTGACGCCGCATCCTCGCGGCCCCGGGCCAGCAGGCGTTCGCGCAGCACCTCGGCCGGCACTTCGATGCTCACTGCCAGCAACTCCGGGAAGCGCTGGCTCGCCTCGGCCAGATACTCCCGCGAGCCGTTGACAACCACCGTCGCCCCCTTGGCCAGCCACTGGTTGATCTCGATGCCGATGCCATAGGCATGGCCGTGGCTGTGCCAGGCCAGCGCGAACAGCCGGTTGCGCTGGCGGCTGGTGAACTCGGCCGGCGTCAGCGCGACATGGTTCTCACCGCCGGCGTCGGCCGCCCGGGTGATGTAGCGGTGCGCGAACACCACGCCCGGGTCGTCGGCCAGCTTCTCCCGGGCATACCGCAACAGGCTGTCCTTGCCACTGCCCGAAGGGCCGACCACATAGATCAAACGTGCGGGCATGAGATCTCCAGACAGTGCGGATCAGGCGTGGTCGAAATGCGCACTGAGGGCCGGCGCACCGTGCACCCAGACGAACTCGGCTTGCGGCAAGCCACCCAGTGCCTTCACCGCGATCAGGTCGGCGCGCAGGCCAGCGGCAATTCGGCCACGGTCGTTCAGCCCGGCTGCGCGCGCCGGGTTGGCGGTCACCAGGGCCACGGCCTCGTGCAGACCGATGCCGGCCAGCTCGGGCAGGCGCAGCACGGACGGCAGCAGCGCGGCCGGCGAGTAGTCGCCGCACAAACAGTCGGCCACGCCTTCCAGCACCGCGTCGAGTGCGCGCATCGAACCCGACTGCGACTTGCCACGCAACACATTGGGTGCACCGAACAGTGTGGCCAATCCCCGCGCCCGCGCGGCGCGCGCAGTCTCCAGATTGACCGGAAACTCCGAGATCGCCGCGCCGAAAGCGACGACGGCCTCGACCTTCTCCGGCGAGTCGTCGTCGTGGCTGGCCACCGCGACGCCGCAGTCACGGGCCACCTGCGCAACCTGCGCGATGCGTCCGGCAGCCCCCAGCGCAGCAGCCTGCTTGCGCGCGACGATGGCGTCGAGCTCGGCCTCGCTGGTCTTGTAGCTCTTGGCCAAATAGCTGCGGAACGCCGTCACGTCCTTGAACTGACCTTGGCCCGGCGTGTGGTCCATGAAGCTGACCAGGTGCGCATGGCCCTGGCGCAGCAGTTCGATCAGGAACGGAGGTGCCGTCTCGTCGGTGACCTCGTAGCGTGCATGCACGCGGTTGTCCACGAGCGCATGCGGCTGCCATGCCCCCACCGCGCGGGCGATTTCGGCTGCGAAGCCGTTGTTGCGCACACCGAGTTCGTGGTTGGCGAAGGACAGCGCGTGGAACACGGTGGTGATGCCGGCGGCGGCATTGCGCTTGTCGGCCTGTGCACACGCGAAGTCGAGCGGGAAGTGCACGCCTGGCCGTGGCTCGACTTCCTTCTCCAGCGCATCGCAGTGCAGATCGATCATGCCGGGCATCAGGATGCGGCCCGTCAGGTCGATCTCGCGCGCACCCGACGGCGCCGCATTCGGGCAGATGGCTTCGATGCGCCCGTCCGCCACCAGCACGGCGGCGTCATCGAGCGTGGTGTCGGCCAGCACGACGCGGGCGTGGGTGAGGTACAGCATCGGCGGAATTGATTGAAAAGCGTTCATGCGGCCTGCCTTGTAGGTTCGTCGGCCATGGGTTCGTCAGCATTGGGGCTGCCGGTCTGAAGGGTCGGATGCGGCAACACCCGCACCTCGCCATCGGCCAGCGCGCTGACCAGTGCCGGGTCATGAAAAATCGCCAGCATCGCGGTGCCGGCGGCTTTCAGCTCGCGCAACAGCGAGATCGCGCACTCGCGGGAGACGGGATCGAGGCTGGCCGTGGGCTCGTCCAGCAACAGCAGGCGCACTGGGCGGATCAGCCCGCGCGCCAGGTTGATGCGCTGCTGCTCGCCGCCGGAAAAGGTGGCCGGTGCGACGGCCCACAGATGCGAGGGAACGTTGAGGCGCCGCAGCAGCTCGGCAGCGCGCTCGCGGGCTTGCGACACCGGCACGCCGCCATCGACCAGCGGCTGTGCCACCACGTCCAGTGCGCTCTTGCGCGGCAGGCAGTGCAGGAACTGCGTGACGCTGCCCAGCTCGGTGCGGCGCAAAGCCAGCATGTGCTGCTCGCCGGCCGTGGCCAGGTCCGTGACCGTGCCATCGGCCTCGCGCAGCCACAGCTGGCCACCCGTGGGCAGGTAAGTGCGCCAGATGCATTTCAGCAGGGACGATTTGCCGGCGCCCGACGGGCCGGTGATGGCCAGCAACTGCCCGGGGAACAGTTCCAGATCGACCTGAAAGGTCGATGGAATTTCCCGCGCCTGTTCGTGCAGGAAAAAGTGCTTGTCGAGCTTGTCGGCCTTGAGGATCCAGGGGGTCATGATGTGCGTCCTCACAGTGCCGAGGCCACCAGCTGCTGCGTGTACGCATGCTGGGGGTCTTCGAGGATCTGGTCGGTGAGGCCGGACTCGACGACGCGGCCCATCTTCATCACCAGGGTGCGCGAGGCCAGCATGCGGATCACGCCCAGGTCGTGCGTGACGGCGATCATCGACACGCCGAGCTGGTGCTGCAGTTCCATGATCAGGTCGAGGATGCGCGCCTGCACCGACACGTCCAGGCCGGTGGTCACCTCGTCGAGGAACAGCAGCGGCGGGTCCGTGGCCAGCGCACGCGCGATCTGCACGCGCTGCTGCATGCCGCCCGAGAACCGGCCCGGCAGTTCGTCCATGCGAGACGCCGGCACCTCGCAGCGCGACAGCAACTGCGTGGCGCGCTCGCGGATGTGCGCGTAGCGCATCTCGCCGCTCATCAGCAGGCGCTCGGCGATGTTGCCGCCGGCGCTGACCTTGAAGTTCAGGCCCAGGTGCGGGTTCTGGTAGACGATGCCAAAGCGCCGATTGCGCAGGCGGCGCGCCTGCTGCGCATTGAGCGCCAGCAGGTCGATGGCTGTGTCGGGCTCGGCCGGATCACGGAAGCGAACGCTGCCGCGCGTCGGCGCATCGTCGCCATAGAGCAGCCGAACCAGCGACGATTTGCCGCTGCCTGACTCACCCATCACGCCCAGCACCTCGCCGCGCATCAGGCTCAGGTTCACGTCGGCACAGGCCACCACGGTGCCGCAGTGCGGGCAGACGTTGGTGCCGGCCTCCGGGCCGGTGGACTCCAGGCAGCGGTCGCAGCCGCTGCCATGCAGCTTGGACAGGCCCTTCACTTCCAGAATGGTCTGGGGCGTTGGCGTCATGCAGCCTCCCTGGCGTCTTGCGTCGCGGCCTGCGCGTTCAGGCGATCCAGGCAGTAGCCGGCGTCCGAACACTGGTGGGTCTTTTGCCCGTCCTCGCCGATCAACTCGTCCAGGAAGCTGTCGGTGGCGCCGCAGCGCGCGCAGGCGAAGCGCTGGCTGGTCGCAGGGTCGGTGAAGTCCTCGACACGAAAGGCCACGTCGTCGAAGGTCAGCGGCACCGCGTCGGTGTGTGGCGGCACGGCGTAGATCTTCTTCTCGCGCCCGGCGCCGAACAGGTACAGGCACTCGGCCTGGTGCAGCTTGGGCACGTCCCAGCGCGGGATCGGGCTCGGGTCGATGACGTAGTGGCCGGCAATGCGTGTCGGGTAGCGGTGCGAGATGGTGATCTCCTCGAAGTGCACCATGTCCTCGTAGAGCTTGACCCACAGCCTGGAATAGTCGGCCTCGCCGTGCATGGTCTTGCGCCGTTCCTCGGAGGGTTCGACCACCACCAGCGGGTCCGGGTACGGCACCTGCAGCACGAGGACCTGGTCAGCGCGCAGCGGCCTTTCGGGGATGCGGTGGCGCGTCTGGATCAGCGTGGCCTCGCGCGCCTGCTTGGTGGTGCGCGTGCCGGGACAGGTCAGCTCGACGAACTGGCGCAGGTTGACCGCGTTGACCGACTCGTCGGCGCCCTGGTCGATCACCTTGAGGGTGTCTGCCGGGCCGATCAGCGCGAGCGTCAGCTGCAGCCCGCCGGTGCCGAAGCCTCGCGCGATCGGCATCTCGCGGGAGGCATAAGGCACCTGGTAGCCGGGCAGGCACACCGCCTTGAGCATCGAGCGGCGCAGTTCCTTCTTCGCGCGGTCGTCCAGGAAGCCGAAGGCGTAGCCGGCGCTTCTGTGCTGTGTGCTCATGCCTGCGCTCCCGGCGTCGGCTGCTTGGCTTGCTTGGCCTGTGTGGCACGCAGGCGGTCCATGTCGGACTGGAAGGTCACGTAGTGCGGCATCTTGTAGTGGGTGCAGAAGCCCATCGAGTCCACGCCGTCGATGTGCAGCAGCACGAACTCGGGGTCTTCGCTGGGGTTGTCAGGGGTGCCTGCCATGCCCTTCTGGAGGGATCGGTCGAGGATGGCCATCGAGATCGCCTTGACCTCGTTGTGCCCGAAGCAGGCGCCGTAGCCGAGCGAGAACACCGGCTTGGCACCGGGCTCGTCGGTCGGCGTGTACATGGCCACCACCTCGCATTCGGTGACCAGCACCTCACCGGCCTCGATCGGCTCGCCGGTCACCGGGTGCGGTAGCATCAGCGGCACGTAGCCCACGCGCAGTTCGGCCACCGTCGGGTGCACGTCGCCGTAGCCGCGCATGTTGGAGTACGCGATGGCCAGCATCGAGCCCGTCTCGGCGCGGCTCATGGTGGCCAGCGCGGCGCTGCGCGAGACCGGGAACACCAGCGGGTCGCGCGTGATGTCGAAGGCCGGCGGCATAGCTTCCGCCGGCGTGGGTAGCAGGCCCTCCGCGCGCAGGGCATCCACCACTTTCGGGAAGCTGTCCGGCAGGTCGGGGCTGGGCAACTCCTGCAGCCAATTGCGGGCCAATTTTTGGAAGGCCTCGCCGCCCTCGGCCAGTTGCTCGAAGCGGAACAGCCGCTGCAGGTAGTCCGGCGTCGGGCCCAGCATCTGGCCGCCCGGAATCTCCTTGAAGGCTGACGAGATGCGGCGGATCAGACGCATGCCGTTGCCATCGTGCGCGTCGGTCACTGCGAGCCGCGCCCGTGTCGAACGGAACGCGCGCAGGAAGAACGCCGCTTCCAGCGTGTCGCCAGCGGCCTGCTTGAGCGCCAGTGCCGCCAGGTCGGGGTCATACAGCCCGCCTTCGCTGATGACGCGCCCGGTCAGAAAGTGAAGCTGGTCGCGGATGGTGTCGACCGCAAGCGGCGCGCCACCGCCCTGTGCACGCAGGAACTCGAGCACGCGGGCTGCTTCTCGGATGGCGGTCTCACCGCCCTTGATGGCCACATAGCCCATGCTCAGGTCTCCTTGCCGTGGGGGGTGACCACGATGCGCGTGGTGCGCGGCAGCGCCACCAGCGCGTCCGGCGCCGCCAGCACGATGTCCACGCCCATCGGGTAGGCGCCGACCCAGGCCGCGCGCCGCGCCAGCCATTCGGGGAGTAGTCCGCTCACTGCCAGCACACGCGTGCCCGGCACACCCGGGCCCTGCAGTTGCAGCACCACGGCAGCATCTGCCGGCGTCGGCGCATCGCTTAAGTTGTCACTCAAGGCGTCCACCGTCAGCACCAGCGTCGCGCTCAGTTCGGGCGACTCCAGCGTGCCCAGCGTGGGCTGAAAGCCAGCATCGGGCGGCCTGCGGCCGTCGAGCAGAACGAAGCGCGCCTGCGCCTCCGGTGCCGTCGGCGCGAGCAGCAGGCGGCGGGCATCCGTGCCCACCAAGCCCAAAGGATCGGCCAGGCTCACCGACTCGTCGAGCACCGCCGACAGGAACATCAAGACGGCACTCGGCTGCTGCGCTGGCACCAAGGTTCCGGGCCGCGCAAAGCCGTCCAGCACGGCGCGAAAAGCCTGCTGCTGCGCGTCGGGCATCCACCACTCAGCGGGCTTCATGCCTGGACCTCCGATTCGTCATCGGCCTCGGCCAGCAGCGCAAAGTCCACGCGCGTGCGCTTCAGTCCCGCTTGCCGTACCGCGCGAATGCGGTCACGCCCCTGCGCGCCACGCAGCGCGAGTGCATCCACCGCTTCGGCGCCAGGCCAGCGCTGCGCGAACACGGCATCCAGCACCGCCAGCGCCTGGGCCAATTCCGCGTCGTCGGCCATCACCACGGCGCCGCCCTCGGCACGTTCGCCCCGGTGGTTGACCAGTGCAACCGCCGCACGCGCCATCGGCACCTCACCCAGGAAGAAGGGCTGGTGCTGCACCGCGTCGCGCCACTGCATCAGCGCGAGGCCGGACTCTGCGGGCTGCAGCGGCGTCACCGTCAGGCCCTCGGTCAGTTGAGCGGCGGTGCTCAGCACCGGTTCGCGGCCGGCCGCCACCAGGCAGGCGACCAGGTGGCGCCGTTCGATCGGCGCCGTCGGCAAGGTTCGGGAAGTCACAAGCGTCCTCACATCAGCCGCGCGCGCAGGCGGGCCGAGAATTGGTCGAGCAGGAAGACCACGATGAAGATCGCGATCAGGATGGTCGCCACGTGGTCGTACTGGAACATGTCGAAGCGGCCCTTCAGCTCCTGGCCGATGCCGCCTGCGCCCACCAGGCCGATGACGGTGGCCATGCGCACGTTGCGGTCCAGGATGTAGAGCGTGTAGGCGATGTACTGCGGCACCACCTGCGGCATCACGCCGTACCACAGCGTCTTGAGCTTGCCGGCGCCGATGGCCTCCAGCGCCTCCTGCGGCTTCTTGTCGGCGTTCTCGATGTCCTCGGCGTAGAACTTGCCGAGAAAGCCGGCCGCGTGCAGCCCGAGCGCCAGCACACCGGCAATCGGCCCGAAACCGTAGGCCAGCACCAGGAACAGCGCGACGATCAGCTCGGGTGCCGAACGCAGCAGGCTGATCGTGCCGCGCGCCAGCGTGTAGGTCGCCCGGTAGGGGGTGTAGTTGCGCGCCGCGAAGTAGGCCAGCGGCACCGACAGCAGCACCGACAGGATGGTGCCCCACAGCGCGATCTCCAGCGTCTCCAGCATCTTCACCGTGACGGTCCACAGGTAGCCGATCGGCTTGACCAGGGTCTCGATGCGCTCGACGCTGACCTCCATCTGCAGGGACTGCGGATTCAGGCGCTGCTCCTTGCGCTCCTGAACTTCGATGTAGGCGAAAGGCGGCAAGCGGTCGCGGTCCAGCCCGGGCAGGCGGGCTACGTCTTCCTGTTCGCCGATGGCGGGCGGCCACATCGAGCTGCCGACCCGTGACAGGCCGCGAACGACCTGCGAGTCGTCGGCCAGACCGATCATCTTGCCGACGGCCTGCACGCTCATCGCGACCATGCGGTCCATCTCAGTGCGGTGTCCGGTCCACAGCAGCAGTGCCAGCAGGCCGATCACGACGAGCAGGTGCTTCGCGCTGTAGGGCGGGTCGAGCCGCCATTCAAGTTGTGTGCCCTGTGGGGGCACGGGGATGGGCTTGGCAAGCATGGTGTTCACTCCGTAGGGCGTCGGCTCATGCGGCCAGCGGCTGGCGGCCGTCGGCCGTCAGCGACGACGTGACCGGTGTGCCGGTGTCCTCGTCGGTCGGCTGGTCGTCCCAGTGCGCGCCGGCATAGAGCTGCTGCACACGCTCGTCGGTGAACTCCGCCGGCGTGCCGTCGAAGACGACGCGGCCGTCGCGCATGCCGACGATGCGGTCACCGAATTCGCGCGCCAGGTCCACCTGGTGCAGGCTGCACAGCACGGTGGTGTTGCGTTCGCGGGCCGCCTCGCGCACGAGGGTGAGGATGTCGCGCGAGATCTTGGGGTCGAGGCTGGCCACCGGTTCGTCGGCGAGCACCACCTCGGGGTCGAGCATGAAGGCTCGGGCGATGCCCACCCGCTGCTGCTGGCCACCGGAGAGTTCGCCGGCGCGGCGCCGCAGGTGCCGCGGGTCGAGGCCGACGCGTTCCAGCAGCGCACAGGCCTTGGCCCGGTGTTCGGGCGTGAACCAGCCGAGCAGCGCACGACCGGTGGACACCACGGGCAGCAGCCCGGCCAGCACGTTGCCGGCCACGCTCATGCGCTGCGTCAGGTTGAAGTGCTGGTGGATCATCGCCACGCGCTGGCGCAGGGCGCGCTCGGTGTCGGCGTTGAACTCGATGCCGTCGATCATCAGCTGGCCTTCGGTCGGCCGCATCAGCCCGTTCACTGCGCGCAGCAGTGTCGACTTGCCGGCGCCCGAGGGCCCGAGCACGACGCAGAACTGGCCACGCGGCACCTGCAGGCTGACTTCGGACAGCGCCCGCGTGCCGTCAGGCCAGGTCTTGCCGAGATGGTGGAATTCGATCATGGATGGCTCCGCGTGGCTGGAGCACCTGGCGGGGCTGGCCCGCGCAGGTGACTCGGTGGTGGGGTTTGCTCTCGAAGCCGGGCTCAGCGCGCGCTGGCCTTCTTCATGATGTCGGTCTTCACCGTGTCGGTGACCAGCTCGAACATCTTCCCGGCGGCCGCCATGTCGGCTTCGCTGACACGGGCGGTGTAGCCGTCGACCTTGCCGCCGCCGTAGCCGCGGATCTGGTCCTTCGTGATGCCGGGCAGCTTGTCGATGTTGTTGAAGGCGTCGCGCAGCTTGGCCTTGACGCCATCATTCACCTTGGGGTGGATCGCCAGCGGCGGGTACGGGATCGGCGTGCTCTTGGCGATGACCTTGACCTTGCTCGGGTCCAGGGCCTTGGCGTTGACGGCCTTCTCGAACGAGTCGAAGGAGGCGCCACCGGCGTCCACCAGCCCCTCGGCCAGCGCCTTCAGCACGTTGGCATGGCTGCCGGCCATGTTGATGGCGCCGGCCTGGCGGGACGGGTCCACGCCGCCGGCAATCATCATCGCCACCGGGACGTTGAAGCTCGACGTAGAGTTCACGTCGCCCAAGGCGATACGCTTGCCCTTGAGATCGGCGACACCATTGATGCCCGCATCGGTGCGCGCAAAGATGCCCGAGTAGTAGACCGACTCGCCGTGGCGAACGGCCAGCGCCAGCAGTTCCGAGCAGCCACGGGCCTTGGCCTGCAGGTAGCTGGCGGGGCCGTACCAGGCGATGTCGGCGGCGCCGTTGCACATGGCTTCGACCACGGCCGAGTAGCTCTGGCCGACCTTGATGTCGAAGGTCAGGCCGGTGGCCTGGCCGATGGCGCCGAAGATGGGCTGGAAGTCCTTCTTGGTGCCGTCTTCGGTACCGCCGTCGGCGGGCACAAGGATCACACGCAGGGGCTTGCCGGCACTGCCGTCATGCTGGGCCTGGGCGAAGGCGCTGGTGGTGGAAGCAACGCCGGCCAGGCCGATGGCCATGGCGAGCGCTGTGCGTAGGAAGGCTTTGCGATACATTGATGACGCTCCTGTAAGGTCGATGGTTTCAGTCGGGAACTAGCAAGGTTCAAGGGGTTGATGACGGGGAAAAGCGCAGTTGCATGCGGTCTGCGCGGAACCGAGTCAGGGCGTACTCGACCGGGGCTCCATCCCGGTCGCGCACGTTGACGCTCTTGACGCGAAGCACGGGCAGATTCGCCGGCATCGCCAACAGGCTGGCGTCATCGCCTTGCGGGAGCGCCCCCGAGACCAGACTCTCGGTGCGCTTCAAGCGCCAGCCATGCTGTGTTTCGATGAATTCGTGCAGTGACCCGCCGGTGTAGTCGTCCAGCACGCCCGGCAGCAGCGCCAGCGGCAGGTAGTGCGAGATGACGCAGAACGGGGCACCGTCGACGCTGCGCAGCGTCTCGATCCAGGCCACCGGCTCGCCCTCGTCGAGCTGCAGGCGCTGGGCCACGCCGCCCTGGGCGGGGATGCGCAGCTTGCGCAGGACCGTGCTCTCCGTGGTCCGGCCCTGGGCTTCCAGGGTCTCGGTGAAACGGGTGCGCTGGCCGATGTCGTAGTCCAGCGGCTTGTGCAGCACGAAGCTGCCCATGCCATGCCGGCGCTCGACCCAGCCCTCGGCGATCAGCCCTTCCAGGGCCCGGCGCAAGGTGTGCCGGTTGACGCCGAAGCGTTCGGCCAGCGCCGCTTCGGGCGGCAGCGCATCGCCCGGGCGGTGCAGCGATCGGATCTCGGCTTCGAGCTGTCGCTGGACTTGTCGGTAGACGGTCTCGCCGGTGCCACGTTGAATCACTTCGTCTCCAGATGTCTAGATATCTGGAGGCAGAGTCTCGGCAGGCTACGTGACAGGGATGTGTCGTTGCGATGAAACTCGCCGGCCGGCGCAGTCCTCGCTACCGCGCCAAGATCGACGCGCCGCGCCGCCTGCAGGCAACTCACCGCTTGCGCCGATGGCCGGCCCACAACAGTCCACCGCACAAAAACTGAGCTGTACTTTCGTGAAGCGGCGGTCACGGCCTCCGTTGCAGGCGTGACGAGCGCACCTCCCCAGCAGGCTATGATCTGCCCGTTGGTGCTCGTGGCTGCATTCGTGCAGCCGCAGTTCAACGGGAATCAGGAAGGGCCGACGTCGCTTCGGCCAAAGCCCCAACCTGAGCTGCCCCCGCAACGGTAAGCGGACGGGGATCTGACTGATCCCCCGCTCGTGTCGAATCCACTGGGAAGCCTGGCTTCCTGGGAAGGACACACGGGTCGTCTCCGCCAGCCCGGATACCGGCCAACGAGGTGGTGCGCCGCGCAAGTGGCGCTCCTGTTTGCGCCGGGCTGCGGGGAAGCGGCCGGGTGCGCTTGTGCATCGGGTCCTTCCATGTCCTCTTCGATCCCTCGCCTGCGGGCTGCAGTGCGCGCGCGCACGCCATTCGCGCATTCCCTCGTCATTGGCCTTTCTGCCGTTGCCGCGCCCCTTCTGTGGCCCCATGCTAGCTGGGCGCAAGCACGGCCCACGGCCACCACGCTGGAACGGGTGGTGATCACCGCCAACCGCACGCCGCAACCCTTGTCGTCGGTGCTGGCCGATGTCTCCGTCGTCGAACGCGAGGACATCGAACGCAGCGGCGCCTTCGGCGTGGCCGACCTGCTGGCCCGCCTGCCCGGCATCGAATTCGCCCGCAACGGCGGCCCCGGCACCACCACGAGCCTCTTCGTCCGGGGCAGCGAGACCCACCACACGGCCGTCTACATCGACGGCGTGCGGGTCGACTCGCAGTCCACCGGTGGCGCTGCGTGGGAGCAGATCCCGCTGGACCAGATCGAGCGCATCGAAGTGCTGCGCGGCCCGGCGGCAGCGGTGTACGGGTCCGATGCGGTGGCCGGCGTGGTGCAGCTCTTTACCAAGCGCGGCAAGGGTGCGGCGCGACCGACGGCAGCCTTGACGATCGGTTCGTACAACACCGTGCAGTCGCGCGCCGGCATCAGCGGTTCGGTCGATGCGCTGGACTATTCGCTCTCAGCCGGGCATGGCCGCAGCGACGGCTTCGATGCGCGCACGGCGGCCGCTGCAGGGCACAACACCGACAAGGACGGCTGGAGGCGCAGTTCGGTGCAAGGACGCCTCGGGTACCAGGGGAGCGCAGCGCATCGGGTGGACGCATCACTGCTGGCCACCAAGCTGCGCTCCGGCTACGACAGCTCAGCCACGGCCGATGACCAGAACCACCACACGCTGCGCACCGGCAGCCTGGCCTGGGAGGGCCGCTGGAACGCCGATGCGACCACGCGCGCGCAGGTGGGCCAGACCGCCAGCACCTACGAGACCCAGCCCAGCTTCTACCGCACCGAAACCACGCTGGAGAACATCACGCTGCAGCACGAACAGCGCATCGGCACCCACCTGCTCACCGGCACGCTCGAACGCCGCAACGATGAACTGTTCCACCCCGCCACGGCCTTCTCGGCCAACCTGCGTGGCAAGCGCCACCAGGACGCCATCGGACTGGGCTGGCGCGGTGACTTCGGCGCCCACGGCCTGCAGGCCCATGTGCGGCACGACGAAGACAGCGAGTTCGGCGGCAAGAGCACTGGCAGCCTGGCCTGGGGCTGGGCCTACGCGCCGCAGTGGCGGCTGACCGCATCGGCCGCCACCTCGTTCCGCGTGCCCACGCTGTACCAGCGCTTCAGCAAGTACGGCAACCCGGCCCTGGTGCCCGAGACCGGCCGCAACGTCGAACTGGGCCTGCGCTGGGCAGCAGCCGGCAGCGAGGCCAGCGTGACCGCCTGGGACAACAAGATCAGCAACCTTATCAACTTCGGACCGCCCGGGCCCTGCGTCGATTCGTTCGGCTGCTATGTCAACGTCGGCCGCGCCGAGCTGAAAGGCGTGACGCTGGCCGGCCGCACGCAGTGGGGCGCCGTGGCGCTGCGCGGTTCGATCGACTGGCACGACCCGCGCAATGCCGACACCGACAAGGTGCTGGCCCGCCGCGCGAAGAAACTGGCCACTTTCGGTGCCGACACCCTACTGGCCGGCTGGACCTTGGGCGCCGAGGTGCAGGCTGCCGGTGCCCGCTTCGACAACGCCACCAACACCCAGCGCCTGGGCGGCTATGCGCTGCTGAATCTGTTTGCCAGCACGACGCTGATGCCAGGGCTGGCGCTGGAAGCGCGCATCGACAACCTGGCCGACAAGGACTACCAGTTGGCACGCACCTACGCCACGGCCGGGCGCAACGGGCAAGTGACCCTGCGTTGGACCACGCCCTGAGCGACGGCCAAGCGCAAGCGCCCATGACTGCCGCCGTCCTCATCGCTGCCCCGGCCTCGGGCCAGGGCAAGACCACGCTCGCTTGCGCATTGGCGCGGCGCCATGCGCGCGCCGGCGCCCGGGTGCGGGCCTTCAAGTGCGGGCCCGACTTCCTGGACCCGCAGTGGCTGGCCCTGGCCAGCGGTGCACCGGTGCATGGACTGGACTTGTGGATCAACGGCGAAGCCGATTGCGCGCAACGCCTGGTCCATGCTGCGGCCGAGGTCGATCTGGTGGTCATCGAAGGCGTGATGGGCCTGCACGACGGCGAGCCCAGTGCAGCCGACCTGGCGCTGCGCTTCGGGGTGCCGGTGCTGGCAGTGGTGGACGCTTCGGCCATGGCCGGCACCTTGGCCGCCGTCGCGCACGGCCTGCAGACCTGGCGCCCTGGCCTGCCCTGGGCCGGCGTGATGGCCAACCGCGTGGCCGGCGCTCGCCATGCGCAGATGTTGCAGCAGGCCGTGGGCGAGCGCATGCCCTGGTGCGGCGCGCTGATGCGCGACGATGGCTTCACATTGCCGTCGCGCCATCTGGGGCTGGCAGGCGCAGCCGAATTGCCCGACGCCCTGGACAGGCTGGACCGCGCGGCCGATGCGCTGGCGGCCACGCCGCTGGGCAGCCGGCCATTGGCGGATTGGCCGCAATGGCAACCGCCCACTGCGGAGCCCGCAGCGGCGTTGCCGCTGCTGCTGGCCGGCCGGCGCATCTCGGTGGCCCGCGACGCAGCCTTTGCCTTCATCTATGCGGCCAACCTGGACACGCTGCGCAACATGGGTGCGGATCTGCGCTTCTTCTCACCGTTGGCAGGCGACGCCCTACCCGACTGCGACGCCGTGTGGCTGCCCGGCGGCTACCCCGAACTGCATGCCGTGCGGCTGGCCGAGCGCACCGATCTGCGCGAACAACTGGCGGCGCACCTGGCCGCTGGCCGCCCCGTGTGGGCCGAGTGCGGCGGCATGATGGCGCTGGCCGACACGCTGGTCGACGGCAACGGCAGCGCGCATGCGCTGTGGGGCCTGCTGCCCGGCACCGCGGTGCTGGGCAAACGGCTGGCCGCGCTGGGCCCGCACGCCTGGGCGCCGCAGGGGCCGCAAGCGGCGCCAGGCCAGACGCTGCGCGGCCACAGCTTCCACTGGTCGCGCTTCGACACCCCCTTGGTGCCCTGGCAGCGCACGCGCCCGGCGCGTGGCACCGCCGCCGGTGACGGCGAGCCCATTTATCGATATGGCGCGCTCAAGGCCAGCTGGTTCCATCCGTGGTTCGCGTCAGCGCCAGCCCTGGCGGCGCAACTGTTCCTGCCGGACTGAAGGACGCAGCGTGAAGCCCGAACATGAATTGATCCTGGGCGGGGCCAAGAGCGGCAAGTCGCGCACTGCCGAAAGCCGCGCCGCCGCCTGGCTGGCGGCCGACACGGCGCGCCGCGCCACCTTGCTGGCCACCGCGCTGGCCGGCGACGACGAGATGGCGGCCTGCATCCGCCGCCATCAGCAAGACCGGGCGGCACGCGTGCCCGCACTGGCCACGCTGGAGGTGCCGCGTGCCCTGCCCGCTGCGCTGCAGGCGCACAGCAGGCCGCAGCACTTGCTGGTGGTGGACTGCCTGACGCTGTGGCTCACGCAGTGCCTGCTGCCGCCCCAGGGACCCGCCATGGATGACGCCGCCTGGCAGCAAGAACAACAGGCGCTGTTGGATGCGTTGCAGGCCTGCCCGGGCCCGGTGGTCCTGGTGTCCAACGAGATCGGCCTGGGCGTGCTGCCGATGTTGCGCGAGGCGCGGGCCTGCGTCACCGCGCTGGGCAGTCTGCACCAGCAGGTGGCCGAACGCTGCTTCCGCGTGACCTTGATGGTGGCTGGCTGTGCGCTGGCCGTGAAGGGGCCGGCGTGATGATCCGTGACCTCCTTCGTTCCAGCCTTCGCTGGTGCCTTCAATGGTGCCTCCTGCTGGCCCTGTTGGGGTCTTCGGCTGTGGTGCATGCCCAGGCCGCACCCGCCGCGCTGCACGACGACCGCGGTACCGAGCACCGCTTCGCAACCCCACCGCAGCGCATCGTCAGCCTGCTGCCTTCGCTGACCGAATCGGTCTGGGCGCTGGGGGGTGGCCGCCGCTTGGTGGGTGTTGACCGCTACAGCAATTGGCCGCCTGAATTGGCCGCTCTGCCGCGCCTGGGCGGGCTGGACGATGCGCAGATCGAGACCATCGCGGCGCTGAAACCCGACGTGGTGCTGGCCTCCACCTCGGCCCGGTCGATTGACCGGCTGGAAGCCCTGGGCTTCAAGGTGCTGCGCCTGAAATCGGAAACCCATGCCGACGTGCGTCGCACCCTGGTGCTGTTAGCCACGCTGCTGGGCACGCCAGCCGAGGGCGACCGGGTGTGGCAGCGCATCCAGCGCGACATCGCCGCCGCCGCCGAACGCGTGCCGCCGGCGCGGCGCGGGCAGCGTGTGTACTTCGAGATCGGTGGCGGCCCCTACGCCGCCGGGCGCAGTTCCTTCATAGGCGAAACGCTGGTGGTGCTGGGCATTGACAATATCGTGCCGGCGGACCTGGGCCCCTTCCCCAAGCTGAACCCCGAGTTCGTGGTGCGCGCGCAGCCGCAGGTGGTGATGGGCGTGCAGCGCGAGCAGGCCGCCATGGCGGCCCGGCCAGGCTGGCAGTCCATCCCGGCCATCGCGAAGAACCAGCGCTGCGGCTTCGAGACGACGCGCTACGAGATGCTGATCCGCCCCGGCCCGCGCATGGGCGAAGCGGCGGGTGTGCTGGCCGAGTGTTTGGCCAGCCTAGGCAGCCCAGGCAATGCACCGAAGCCCGCACGGCCCTGACGGCGATGACGCAGCGAGCTCGATCCATGACGGACGGCACCACGGACCTTCAGGTCGACATGGCGGTCGACGTCACGCCCGACGCCACGGCGTCCGATGCAGACCACCGCGCGCGCTGCCGCCTGGCCCTGGCGATGCTGGCACTGATCGCCACTGCCGCCGTGGCAGGCCTGGTCACGGGCACGCAGGGCTTCTCGCCCACCGCCTTCTGGGCCGACCTGATGGGCGACCAAGCCACACTCATCGTGGGCCAGATCCGCGCGCCGCGCACCCTGGGTGCGGCGCTGGTAGGCGCGCTGCTGGGCCTGGGTGGCGCGCTGGCGCAGGGCCTGTTTCGCAACCCGCTCGCCGACCCTTACCTGCTGGGCTCGGCCGCCGGTGCAGGGCTGGCGGTGGTGCTGGTATTTGCGGGCGTGTCCATCGCCGGGGCCAGCGTCAGCCTAGCGGCCATGGCGTGGCTGGAGCGCGTGGGCCTGGTGGCTGCGGCCTTCTCCGGCGCGTTGGCGGGGGTGGCCATGACCTTGCTGCTGGCGCAGGGCGCGCTGCAGACCATGCGGCTGCTGCTCAGCGGCGTGGTCGTGGCCGTGCTGCTGGGCGCGGTGAGCGACCTGGTCACCGTGGCCTCGCCCGACGCACTGCGCGGCAAGCAGGCCTTCATGCTGGGCAGCACCAGCTTCCTGGGCTGGGACGCGATCGGCCTGCTGGCCCTGGGCTTGGCGGCGCTGCTGCCGCTGGCCCTGCACCGCGCCCGTGCGCTGGACGCGCTGACCCTGGGCGAAGACAGCGCGGCCAGCATGGGGGTCAACCTGCCGCGTGTGCGGCTGCTGCTGGTGGCCTTGCTCAGTGCCAGCACCGCGCTGGCGGTGGCGCATGTGGGGCTGGTCGCCTTCGTCGGCCTGGTGTCGCCGCACCTGGTGCGCCGCCATGCGCCGGGCGCGCACGGCTGGTTGCTGGCGGCCAGCGCGGCCATGGGCGCGACACTGCTGCTGGCCGCCGACGTGATCTCGCGCGCCGTGATTGCGCCGCAGGAACTGCCGGTGGGTGTGGTGACTGCTGTGGTGGGCGGCAGCTACCTCTTCGTGCTGCTGCGGCGCCGGGGCCTGCGATGAACCCGTGCCTGGAAGCCCAGGATGTGCGCGTGCAACTCGGCGGCCGCAATGTCTTGCACCGCGTCAGCACGCAAATCGCCACTGGCTGGACAGCCATCGTCGGCCCCAACGGCGCAGGCAAGTCCACGCTGCTGCGCGCGCTGGCCGGGCTGCAACCGCTGGCCGGCGGCCAAGTGCGGATCCAAGGGCAAGGGCTGGGCCAGGCGCTCGATGCGATGCCCGCGCCCGAACGCGCCCGCCGCATCGCCTGGCTGGCGCAGGGGGGAGAGACCAGCGGTGACCTGAGCGTGCGCGAGACCGTGGAGCTGGGCCGTATCGCCCAGCACGGCCAGCTGCGCACGCTGAGCCGGCACGACACCGAGGTGGTGGCGCAGGCCATGCGCGCCACCGAATGCAGCGCCTGGGCCGCACGCCGGCTGACGGATCTGTCGGGCGGCGAGCGCCAGCGCGTGCTGCTGGCCCGCGTGCTGGCCACCGAGGCGCCTGTGCTGCTGCTAGACGAACCCACCACCCACCTGGATGCGCCCCACCAGGTGGCGCTGACCCGGCTGTTCCGCCGCCTCGCGCAGCCGCTGGCCGATGGCACGCAGCGCGCCGTGGTCACGGTGCTGCACGACCTGCCCATCGCGCTGCGCGCCGACCGGGTGCTGGTGATGCAGGCCGGCTGCGTTGTGGCGGCCGCCTCGCCGGCATCGCCCGACCTGCACCGCGCGCTGGAGCGGGTGTTCCAGGGTGCCGTGCGCGTGTCCCCGGTTCCCGGCGGCGCCATCGTGGCGCTGGCGCTCGACGACTGACACCATCCACACCCCATGCAGATCGAAGCACCCCCCACCGCACGTGACACCCCCAAGCCGCAAGGCGAGCGCCGCGGGCTCGTCATCGTCCACACCGGCCATGGCAAGGGCAAGAGCACAGCCGCCTTCGGCCTTGCGCTGCGCGCCCACGGCCGCGGCAAGGCGGTGAAGATCTACCAGTTCATGAAGGTGCCTTCGGCACGTTTCGGCGAGCACCGGATGTTCGAGCAGCTGGGCGTGCCCATCGAAGGCCTGGGCGACGGCTTCAGCTGGAAGAGCCGCGATCTCGAGCACTCCGCCGAACTCGCCCGCCAGGGTTGGACCCGTGCCGCCGCCACCATCCGCGCGGGCGAGCACTTCCTGGTGGTGCTGGACGAAGTGATGTACCCGCTGCGCTACGGCTGGATCGATCTGCCCGCGCTGCTGCACAGCCTGCGCGAGCGCCCCGCGCATGTGCACGTGGTGCTCACGGGTCGTGGTGCCCTGCAGGAACTGGTCGACGCGGCCGACACCGTGACCGAGATGACCAAGCTGAAGCACCACTTCGACGCTGGCGTGCCGGCGCAGCGCGGCATTGAAGACTGACTCACGATGACCACTGCGAAGGCTCTTGAGGCAGCCACCGAGTTGCTGATCTGCACCACCTGTCGCCCGGCGGACGCACCGTGCGACGGTGAGGCCGCCGGCCAGACCTTGTTCGACAGGGTGCAGGATGCACTGGCCTTTGCACCCGCCCCTGCGGCTGGTCTACAGCTACGGGGCATTGCTTGTCTGGGTGCGTGCTCGCACAGTTGTACCCTGGCGCTGCAGGCACATGGCAAGGCCAGCTACGTGTTCGGCGAACTGGCGCTAGACGACGGCTGCGTGCAAGCCGTGCTGGAAGTGGTGCGCCAGCACGCGGCCAGCGCTGATGGATTGCTGGTCTGGGGCCAACGGCCCGAGCGACTGCGCCGCGGGCTGATTGCCCGCCTGCCGGCCATGGCCCCGCGGGCGCAAGGCGAGTCCGATGCCTGACCTCGCGTGATCGCCGATGTCTGCCGCCCTCACCCTGTTGCTGGCTGCCGTGCTGGACCGCGCCTTCGGCGAGCCCCGCAACGCCTGGCATCCCGTGGCCTGGTTCGGGCGCGCGGTGCAGCCATTCGGGCCGGTGCTAATGCGATTGCGACCTGGGGCTGCGCTGGTCGTCGGCGGCGTGACGTGGGCACTCGCCGTGGGCGGCGTGGCAGGCCTGGCCTGGGTGTTTCAGCTGGAGCTGGATCGGTTGGGCTCGCCCTGGCTGGCCGCCGCCGCGACGGCGCTTCTGCTGAAGCCGGCGATGAGTTTTCGGATGCTGCACAACGAGGTGGCAGCGGTCGAAGCGGCCCTGCAGCAAAGCCTGGACGCAGGCCGCGCCCGTGTGGCGTTGCTGTGCAGCCGCGACGTGAGCACGCTCGACGCCCACGCCGTGCGCGAGACCGCGATCGAAACACTGGCCGAGAACCTGAACGACGCCTGGGTGGCGCCACTGTTCTGGTTTGTCGTGGCGGGGCTGCCTGGGGCCTGGGCCTTCCGTGCGGCCAACACGCTGGACGCGATGTGGGGCTACCGCGGGCGCTGGGAATGGGCCGGCAAGGTGGCTGCGCACGCCGACGACATGCTGGCCTGGCTGCCGGCGCGCATCACCGCCGCGCTACTGTGGCGGCCAGGTTTGCCGCTGCGCCATCTGATCCACGAGGCGCAGCAAACACCATCGCCGAACGGCGGCTGGCCGATGGCGATGATGGCGCTGCGCCTGGGGATCAGCCTGGGCAAGCCTGGCGTCTACAGGCTCAACGCCGGTGCGCCCGCACCGGAAGCCGCCGCGTCGATGCGGGCACTGGGTGTCGCCCGGCACGCGGCGATCTGGGCGTGTGCCGTCGCCATCGCCGCGCTGGTCGCGATGCCTTCATCCAGCAAGCTCACATGATGCGCCGACCCCATGGCGGGCCTGACGCCCAAGGCGCGGTGCAGCACGATTTCTCCACCTGTGCGCACCCGCAGGGCCCCTGCCCCGGCGCGTGGCAGGCGATGCAGGCGGCCGATGCCCGGCGCTACCCGGACCCTCACAGCACGGCCCTGCGGCGGCGGCTTGCGGCGCACCACGGTGCAGCACCCGATCGGCTGCTGCTGGCGGCCAGTGCCAGTGAATTCATACAGCGCATCACCGCCGCCACGCTGGCGCTGCACGACGGTCCCGTTGTCGTGCCAGGGCATGCCTACGGCGACTACGCCGCCGCCGCACAGGCCTGGCACCGGCCCGTGGTGACTGCCGATGCGCCCACAGGCGGCCAACCCGCGCTGCGCTGGTGTGCCGACCCCGGGAGCCCTTGCGGGCAGGACGATCCAGTACCGCAGCACCTGCACGCCGTACCCACCGTGCTCGACCGCGCCTACACGCCGCTGCGCCTGACGGGACGATCGCCCTGGACACCGGAGGATGACGATGCCGTGTTTCAGCTGTGGACGCCCAACAAGGCGTTGGGGCTCACCGGCGTGCGCGGTGCCTACGCCATCGCGCCGCGCCACGCGCCGGGCCCGTTGATGAGCCGGCTGCACGCGCTGGAGCCTTCGTGGCCGTTGGGTGCGCATGCTGTCGCCATGCTGAACGCCTGGTGCGAGCCCGACACCGCCGCCTGGCTGGCGGACAGCCAGCCGCAGCTGGCTCAAGCCCACGCCGGGTTGACGGCCGGCCTGGTGCAGCGGGGTTTTGCGCCGCTGCCGGGCGTGGCGCCGTTTGTCTGCGCGCGCGTGCCCGCGCGCTGGCGCGAAGCAGCCCCGGCACTGCGCGAACACGGCGTTTCCGTGCGCGACTGCAGCAGCTTCGGCCTGCCCGGCCACTGGCGCCTGAACGCGCTGGCAGCACCGTCGCAAGTCGCGCTGTGGCAAGCCCTGGCGTCTGTGGGATGACGCGTTCGCCAACCCGTTCAGTGATGGTCTGGGGCGCCAGCAGCGGTGCCGGCAAGAGCCTGCTCACCACGGCCCTGTGCCGATGGGCCGCGCGGCAGGGCGTGCGGGTGACGCCCTTCAAGGCGCAGAACATGAGCAACAACGCGCGTGTGGTGCCGGGGCTGGACGGCGGCTTCGGCGAGATCGGCACCGCCCAGTACCTGCAGGCGCTGGCCGCGCGCGTGGCCCCCAGCGTGGACATGAACCCGGTGCTGCTGAAGCCCGAGCGCGACACCGCCAGCCAGGTGGTGGTGCAAGGCCGCGTGGACGCCGCGTTGACCCGCCTGCCCTGGCGCGAGCGCAGCGCGGCGCTGGCCGTGGCAGCACGACAGAGCTTCGAACGCTTGGCCGGTGCGCACGAGCTCATCGTCATCGAAGGCGCAGGCTCGCCGGCCGAGATCAACCTGGCACCGCAGGACTACGTGAACCTGGGCACGGCCCGGTGGGCGCGAGAGGCCGGCCCCTTAGCGGCGCTGGTGGTGGCCGACATCGACCGCGGCGGCGCCTTCGCACATCTGTACGGCACCTGGGCCCTGCTGCCCGATGACCTGAAGCCCGCGCTGGCCGGTTTCGTGCTCAACAAGTTCCGCGGTGACGCCAGCCTGCTGGCACCCGGCCCCGAACAGTTGCAGGCGCTGACCGGCGTGCCCCTGCTGGGCGTGGTGCCGATGCGGCTTGACCATGGCCTGCCTGACGAAGACGGCGTGTTCATGCCGGCGTCCAGCGCCGCCGGCTCGCCCAGCGGCCTGCGCGTGGCCATCGTGGCCTGGCCGCACATCAGCAACCTCGACGAATTCCAGCCTCTCGCCGAGGCCGCTCGCCTGGTGTGGGCACGCGGCGTGGCCGAGTTGGATGGCGCGGACTGGATCATCCTGCCCGGCTCCAAGCAGGTCAGCGGCGACCTGGCCTGGCTGCGCGCACAGAGGCTGGACGCCGCCATCGCCCGCCATGCCGCCGCGGGCCGCCCGGTGCTGGGCGTGTGCGGCGGCCTGCAGGCCCTGGGCGCGGTACTCTGCGACCCCGAGGGCGTGGACGGTGCGGCCCACGGCCCACTGCCCGGCTTGGGCCTGTTGCCGCTGGCCACGCACTACGCCGCGCCGAAGCGGCTGATTGATGCGCCGGTGCGCTGGGCCGGCGACCTCGCCTCGCCCTGGTCGGCTCTGGCGGGCCTGCAGTGCCCGGCCTACGAGATCCGCTGCGGCAGCACGCAGCCACTGCCGGGCACCACACCCGCTGTCGCGCTGCACGACCAACAAGGCCAGGCCATCGGCTGGCAGCGCGGCAACGTGCTGGGCGTGTACGCGCACGGTCTGTTCGAGTCGGCCGCCGTGATGCGCGTGCTGTTCGGCAGTGCGCCGCGCACGCTCGACGAAAGCCTGGACGGCCTGGCCGACCTGGTCGAAGAACACCTGGGTTCCACCCACCTTCAACATCTCCTGATAGGCCGCTGACATGCACCTCACCCTGCCCTCTGTCGATACCCTGGCCAACGAGGCGCTGGCCGCTCAGCTGGCGCGTGACCTGGACGACAAGACCAAGCCGCGCGGCTCGCTCGGCCGCATCGAGGCGCTGGCGGCGCAGATCGGCCTCATCCAGGGGTGCACGCGGCCGCTGCTGGAGTCACCGCAATTGGTGGTCTTCGCTGCCGACCACGGCATCGCGGCGCAGGGCGTTTCGGCCTACCCAGCCGAGGTGACGCGGCAGATGGTCGGCAACTTCCTGGCGGGTGGCGCCGCCGTGTCGGTGCTGGCGCGCCAGCACGGCCTGGGGCTGACGGTGGTGGACTGCGGGGTGGCGCACGACTTTGCGCCGCAGCCGGGTCTTGTGCTGGCGAAGGTACCGCGCTGCGAGCACGGCACGGCCGATTCGAGCCAGGGCCCGGCCATGAGCGTGGCCGAAGCGAAGGAGGCCATGGCCAACGGCTGCCGCCTGGTGCGCGACCTGCCGGGCAATGCGTTGTTGCTGGGTGAGATGGGCATCGCCAATACGTCGGCCGCGGCGCTGCTGATGGCCCGGCTCACCGGCCTGGCCTTGAGCCAGTGCGTGGGCCGCGGTACCGGGCTGGACAACGCCGGCCTGGCCCACAAACAAGCCGTGCTGCAGGCCGCGCTGGCAGCCAATGCCAGCGCCGTGCAACCGCTGGACGTGCTGGCCACACTGGGCGGGCTTGAGATCGCCACCATGGCCGGGGCGGTGCTGCAAGCCGCAGCCGAGCGGCGCGTGGTGGTGGTGGACGGCTTCATCACCACCGCCGCGGTGGCGGTGGCGCATGCGCTGGCACCGCCGGTGCTGCAGCGCTGCGTGTTCGCCCATGCCTCGGCCGAGTGCGGCCATGCCAGGTGGCTGCAGAAACTCGGTGTGCAGCCCTTGCTGGACCTGGGCCTGCGTCTGGGTGAAGGTTCAGGCGCGGCGCTGGCCTGGCCATTGCTGGTGTCGGCCTGCAAACTGCTGGGCGATATGGCCAGCTTCTCCTCGGCGGGTGTCAGCCGTGAAGAACCCTCTGCGAGTGCTTGATCGGCCATGGCCGCGCGCCTGCTGCACGAACTGCGACTGTTGGCCGTGGCCACGCAGTTCCTCACCCGCTGGCCGGTGCGGCTGCCTGCCGGCGCCACGGCCACTTGGGACGAACGCTGGTTGACCGACTGCGTGCGCCACTTTCCGGCGGTGGGTGCGCTGTTGGGCGCCGCCGTGGGCCTGGTGTTGTGGGCGGCCTCGCTGCTGTGGCCGCCCGCCATCGCCGCCGTGCTGGCCGTGGCGCTGGGCACGTGGTGGACCGGCGCCTTCCATGAAGACGGCCTGGCCGACACCTTCGACGCGCTGGGCGGAAACGTCCGCCGCGAGCGGGCACTGGTGATCATGAAAGACTCGCGCATCGGCAGCTATGGCGCGATGGCGCTGGTGCTGGTCACGGGCGCCCGCATCGCGGCGCTTGCGGCTGTGGTGGCCGTGCCGCAGGCTTCACCGTCGCAGGGGCTGGTGCATGCGGTGGCAGCATGCGTCTGGACGCACGCGCTCGCGCGCTGGGTCAGCGTGGCCGTGATGGCCGGCATGCCTTACGCCGGCGATGAGGAGCACGCCAAGGCCAAGCCGCTGGCGCGCGGGGTGCCCTATGGGCAGACTCTGGCGGCGGGTTTGTGGCTGATGCCGTTGCTAGTGATGAGCGGCACCACCGTAGACGGCGGCTTACCCGTGCTGGCTATCACGCTGCTGGCCGCAGGCCTTGTGGCACTGGGCTTGCGCCGATGGTTGCGGCGGCGGCTGGGCGGCTACACCGGAGACACGCTCGGTGCCGCCGAGCAACTCGCTGAGACCGTCATCTTGTTGGCCTGGGTGGCGGTGATGGGAGTATCGCGATGAGCCCGAGCGCCAGCTCCGCGGTCGGCGACGCCGATTGTGGCGTCACGATCCACATCTGGCGCCACCCGCGGGCGCAAGGCGCCGAAGGCCGCTGCATCGGCCGAACCGACCTGCCCGTGGACCGCCGCAAGGCCAAGCGCCTGGCTCATCGCATCCGTGCGTTCGCGCGGCGCCACGGCCTACCGCGCGAAATCGTGACTTCGCCCCTGCGCCGCTGCGCAGACGTCGGTCGGGTACTGGCGGACTGGGGCTGGGTGCACCGAATCGACACTGCGCTGATCGAGGTGGACTTCGGCGACTGGGACGGGCGCGCCTGGAGCGACGTTTCCCGCGCCGAGATCGATCGGTGGTGTTCCGATCTCTTGAATTACCGGCCCGGCAATGGAGAAAGCGTGACGGAACTGTTGGCGCGCGTGCGGACATGGCGTACCGCTTGCGCATGCCTCGCGGTCGGTCATGGTGGGTGGATCTCGGGGGCGCGCTGGCTGACCGTCAGCCGACCTGCCGCAACCGGCTCGGCCATTGCGCCGAACGAATGGCCGTTGGCGCCGGCGCACGGCAGCTACACCTCGGTGCGTCTGAGTGGTGTCGAGGCTTCGACAGGCAGACGCACCCCTGCCCCGTAGAGATGAACTGCTCACAAAACCAAACTTGAGGCTATCTCGTTGCAGCGACACCCTGCGGTGCGCCCGCCAGTAGCGTCAGGAAGTTGATGCCAGCGGCACAACAAAAGCTGGATCTCAGCAGACGATTCAAGTAAGTTTGACGCTCCGTCGCGGGAAGATGGAGCGTCTGCCATGCCCAGCACCCAAGAACTGGCGCACGACGTGGCCATATCGTCACGGTCGACCTCACCCAGTGGCCTAAGGATGGGCTGAAGAAGTGCCCGTAACGAGGGGCGCGTCAGTGGTACGTTCCATGATTCGCGATGTGGCGTTGAGTTTCGGCTCGTGGTCGACCCGCAAGGCCTTGTCTTCGGGCCTCACGGCCCGCACTTTGCCCTCATGGGCGCACCAGTGTGGTGGCCCAGCGCGTGTTGATCCGAGTGGCCTGGCCGTTGGGCGGCTTCCAGCGGTATGACATGCGCACTCGACCAGCGCAGGCGCCCCAGCGTTTCGTCGATGACGATGAGCATCAGCCAGGTCGAGGGCTGCGACTCGCGGCGAAACGTGACCAGCGTGCGCCAGGCGCGCAAGTACACCTCCTGCAATGGGTCCTCTCCAGCAGCGCCCCCGCCCCCGGTCGAGCCATGGACGCCCACCCCCCGGCGCAGCGCCGCAGTCACCTGGTCATCGTCCTTGAAGTGCCTCTGGTCTGAATGTGATCCATGAAGCGGACGAAGTGAGGCATGGCGTGTTGCCCTCGCCATGGGATTGATGCGCGTCTGGCGAACGCGTGAATTCGAGCAGCAAACGTCGCGGCATTCGTACGGCTCGGTCGCTGCCAGCATCGAGTTCTGACGGCAGCACGCGGGCCTGCGCTGCCCATTCTGGCGCTGCCTTGCCTTGCGCATCGCGGCATACTCGGACAGGAGAATCTCCCTCCATTCTTAAGGGCGCGGGTCTCATGCTGCATCGCTTCGCTGAGTTGATCGCCATGTCTGAGGACGAGCGTCGCGCCGGCTATAGCCGCCTGAGCCTCGTCGTCAACGCGGATCACCTGAATCCACATGGCGTTGTGCATGGCGCGGTGATGTTTGCTCTGGCTGACACGGGCATGGGGGCAGCCCTGTACCCGACGCTGGGAGAAGGCCAGATCTGCGCCACCATCGAGATCAAGATCAACTACTTCAAGCCCGTCGCTTCAGGACAACTTGTCTGCATCACCGAACTCTTGAATCGTGGCAAGACGGTGGCCAATCTGGAGTCCAAGGTGTACCTCGCCGACAAGCTCGTCGCCTCGGCCAATGGAAACTATGCGGTATTCGCGCCGAGACCTGAGCGAATTCAGGACTGAAGTACGTCAACGGCAATGTGGTCGGGTTTGAGTTCAACGAAAACCTCGGCCGTCGGCTTGGCAGGACATCCTCCTTCTCTTCCATAACATACACTGCTGGTGTATCTTCAAAGTTCCAATTTCCTTTGAACCAGCCATGTCGACCGTCGACGATGAAGGGTATCTGCTCGATCCAGACCAATGGACCGAGGAATGGGCCGCCCAGCAGGCCCGTTTGCTGAACGTGAGTCTCGACGACGACCACTGGTTCGTGATCCGGTTCATGCGTGACTGGTACCAGGAACACCAGGTGACGCCGGACGCCCGCCATGCGATGCGGCATCTCGAGCAGCGCTATCAGACCAAGGGAAGGCAGCGCATGTTCGAGCTCTTTCCATATGGCTACGTGGCCCAGGCCTGCAGGATTGCGGGCATGAAGCGTCCTCGCGCCTGGAGCACGGGTTGAACGACGGCACACGCCAACGTGGGGTGCGCCAGATTCCCACAGACATCACAGCCCCTTTCGTCGTGGTTCATCGCGGAACAAAGAACGTCGACTTCTCGACCTGCAATCCAGGGATCTCTGAAGTCGCCCCATGGCGAGTCTGTGCCGCGCGGACTTCAAACTCAACGGGCACCGATCTGCCGGCGAGCGTCTGCGAGACCGCAAACGGCAGGCGCAGGCTCACCGTCAGCGGGGCCACGGCGGCGGGCCCTGCGCTTGCCGGCGCAGCGGTCACCTCCAGGCCGTCGATGCCACGTGCCGCGACACGGTAGGTCTGCGGTACCTCCGTGCGATTCATGATCTGGATCCGGTAGACGTTTTCGACAGCACCTTCTTCGACGACGCGGGCGAGCGCGCCACGGTCCTTGACCACATCGAAGGTGAACGGGCTGCGCATGGCCACGCTCGCTGCGAACGCGATGCTCGCGGCACTGAGCACTGCACCGTAGATCAGCACACGGGGCCGGAGTGCGCGCTTGAACATCTGCAACCGCGTCCAGCCGTGCACGACCCCGTTTTCGGTGGCGTAGCGGATCAGCCCCTTGGGGTAGCCCATCTTGTCCATCACGTCGTTGCAAACGTCGATGCAGGCGGCGCAGCCGATGCACTCGTTCTGCAGCCCGTTGCGGATGTCGATGCCGGTGGGACAGACCTGCACGCACAGGGTGCAGTCGATGCAGTCACCCAGACCCTGCGCGGCGGCGTTCGCCTTCTTCGAGCGCGAGCCACGGGGATCGCCGCGCCCGGCGTCGTAGGCGATGACCAGTGAGTCCTTGTCGATCAAGGCGCTCTGGAAGCGAGCGTACGGGCACATGTATTTGCACATCTGCTCGCGCAGGAAGCCGGCATTGCCGTAGGTGGCTGCGCCATAGAACAGCACCCAGAAGGCGTTCCACCCGGACATGTCCAGGGCCAGCGCAGCGGCGGCCAGTTCCCTGATCGGCGTGAAGTAGCCGACGAAGCTGAAGCCAGTGAACAGCGCGATCGCCAGCCACACCGCCTGCTTGGCGCCCTTGCGCAGAACCTTGTTCACGCCCCAGGGCGCCTGATCCAGACGCATGCGGGCAATGCGGTCACCTTCGATCACACGCTCGGCCCACATGAAGATCTCGGTGTAGACCGTCTGCGGGCAGGTATAGCCGCACCACAACCGGCCGGCCACAGCGGTAAAGAAGAACAGCGCCAGCGCCGACAGCACCAGCAGCGCAGCCAGGAAGATAAGGTCCTGCGGATACAAGAGCAGGCCGAAGATGTAGAAGCGTTGGGCCTCCAGGTCGAACAGCACGGCCTGTCGGCCGCCCCACTGCAACCAGGGCAGCCCGTAGAACAGCAGTTGGGTCAACCAGACAAAGATCCAGCGCCAAGCGGCGAACCACCCCTTCACCGCACGCGGATAGATGGTGGCCTGCTTCTGGTACATCGAGACGTACTGCGCGCTGTCGTCCGTAGCCGATGCGGCCGAGATGGGGATGATCCTCCTTGGCTTTGTCATGGTCATGGCGCACCGTCGGCGTAACGGTGGCCCCTCATCGCTTCAACTCGCTGAGCTTGCTTTCGATCTTGCTCCAGGCCTCGGCGTCCGGCAGTGCCAGCTTGGTCCGCGTGATCGGCTGCCACTCGCGGGACAGTTCGGCGTTCAGCGGCGTGAAGTGCTGCTGATGTGACGGCACGTCTTCCTCGGCATAGATGGCGTTCACCGGGCACTCGGGCACGCAGACCGCGCAATCGATGCACTCGTCAGGGTCGATGACCAGGAAGTTGGGGCCTTCGCGGAACGCGTCGACCGGACACACATCCACGCAATCGGTGTACTTGCACCGGATGCAGGCCTCGGTGACGACGAAGGTCATGCGTGCGCGATGTGGGTGTCAGCCGCAGCAGGCGCCGCCGGAACAGCAGGAGCCCCCACTGGCGTCGGCCGCCGCAGCGGCGGCATCGGCCACACGGGTGATCTGGATGCGCCAGACCGCCGGGCCGGTCTCCAGGGCGCTCCACTCGAACTGTCCGAAGGCGCGGTCTTCGAACTGGAAGCGCAAGGGCTGCGGATTGTGGTCGTTCACCAGTTGCAGCGCCTGGCCTGTTGCCAGGCCATCAAAGCAACCAAAGATGAGCGGGTGGCGCTCACGCGGCGGGATGGTCCGCAGGTCCAGCACATGGGCGGGTGGGGTCAGGGTTGCAGTCATGAGAGCCTTTCAAGGGTGAAGCGGGCACCCGGGGCGCGCGACGGGGCGTGTCGGGGTGCGGTCAGGGAACTCATGGTGATGCGAGAACGTCGAGCCATGCGAAGTGGCCGGACTCTTTCAGCCGTCCTTGCCATCCAGACGGCTGCTGAGCAGCCAGGGCGTGAAGACCCACAGGTACAGCGCAAAGGCGGTGGCCCAGGCAGCCGCCGCCAGCACCAGCCAATCCGCCGTGTGCTCCGGCGCCACCAGGGGCAGCAACACCCGGGCGACGGCGGCTCCTGCCACCAGCAGATAGGCGGCCACCTCCAGCCGCGACACCTTCAGCAGGCGCCCGGTGTGGCCCCTGGCCGTGCGGGTGACCATGCCGACGATGAGTCCGGCCGTGGCGCCCACCGCCAGGGCGTGAATACCGGCGGAAGCGGCCACACCACCCAGCTGCGCCCATGCCAGCAGCAGGAAGCCGACGGGCAACCAGGCGTAGGCCGCGTGCAGCACCCACAGGATGGGACGCGCGCGGGTGCACCAGGGCTGCCAGCGCCACCAGCGTGCGGCATGCAACAGGGCTACCGCCACGAAACCCGCCGCCGTCACTGGATGGGCCGGCAACAGCACCCAGGCTGCCAGCGACAAGGCCGTGGCAGCGAGCGTGCTGCGCTCCAACCAAACGGGCACCTTGAGCTGCCGGCCCGGCAGCGCCGACATCGTGAACGCCGGAATCACCCGCCCCGCGATCACGCATTCGATCATCACGACCAGCGCCAAGCCGGCGTGCAGCGCCCGCAGCGGATCGATGTTCAGCCAGCCCAGCACGGCAGCGTGAAAGCTGAGATTGGCCGTCGCCAGCAACAGCAGGATCGCGCCCAACGGCAGATTGCGCCGGTTGCCGGCCTTCAGCAGCACACGGATCAGCACGAGGGCCACCCAAGGCAACAGTGCCAGGTCCAGCAGGGCGTAGACCGCGTACGGCGCCCACGCGGCAGCGAGCCGCGCCGCCAGCCACAGCCCCGCCAGCGCAGCCAGCGTGGCACCGCGCGGCGTGGCCAGTCCGGTCCAGGCCTTGCCCGCCGTCAGCAGGAAGCCGACGATCACGGCCACGGCAAAGCCATAGAGCATCTCGTGGGCATGCCACAACAACGGTGGCATCGTCGGCGGCAGTGCCACCAAGCCCAGCAGGCCTGCAATCCAGTAAGGGATCGCGAACAGGGCGAACGCGGCCGCACCCAGGTAGAAGGGCCGGAACCCGAGGCGAAAGAGCGGCCAGCCAGGCAACGGGAACTGAGCGCTCGAAGCCGGCGACCCGACGCGCTGAGGAGCGCCCGAGGCGACCAGGGGAATGTTGGGCACGGGCTCCTTCATGGCAGCGGGTGCCATTCCTGGGGCTTGCAAGCGGGGTTGTTGAGCAAAAGATGCAACATGCATGCATGTTAATGATCTGTCGCCCTTAAAGCAATACACTGCGTGCATCTTTAAGGATCGCCATGCGCCTGTCCGAATACACCGACTACACCCTGCGGGTGCTGATGTACTGCGCGGCCCACCGCGAACGCCTGGTGACGATCGGCGAACTGGCGGAGCAGCATGGGGTGTCGAAAAACCATTTAATGAAGGTGGTCAACGCCTTGGCTCACCAGGGCTTGCTCGAAACCACCCGTGGCCGCGGCGGCGGCCTGCGCTTGCTGGCCGAGCCCGAGTCCATCCGCATCGGCGATGTGGTGCGCGCCACCGAAACCGACTTCCGGTTGGTGGAGTGCTTCGACGCCGCCACCAACGCCTGCACGCTGTCGCCGAGCTGCCGGCTGAAGCACCTTTTCAACGGCGCGCTGGCGGGCTACTTCAGCGCACTGGACGGCGCCACGCTGGCGGACATGACACAAGGCCTGCCGGCAGCAACAGCCGGCAAGTCCAGCAGATCGCCGACAGGCCGGACGCTGCCTGCAGTGGTCGCCGCACCGACCTCGCGGCGGTCCGCACGTCCGGGCCGAAGCGCCTGAACGCACTCTGGAGCAAGCTCACCATGGCCCTGACCCTGCCCGGCCAAAGCGCCCCTGCCGTCGGCTTCGAAGTCCCCCTGGAAATGCTGGCAGCCTGCCATGGGCGTGTGCAGCACCAGTGCGACACCCTGCTGCGCCTGGCCGCCCACTTGCAGATCCATGGCGCGGACCGCCCGGCGCAGGAAGCCGCGCTCGCAGTCATGCGCTACTTCGACACCGCCGCGCACCACCACCACGAGGACGAGGAGCAGGATCTGTTTCCCGCCTTGCTGGAATCAATGGCGGGCTCGGATGCGGTGTGCCTGCGCGAACTGACCGCATCGCTGCGCCGCGACCACCGTGCGCTGGAACAACGCTGGGCCGCATTGCGCCAGCGATTGCTTCAAATCACTGGAGGCATCTCCGCAGCGCTGGCCGAGGCCGACGTGCCGGGCTTTGTGCAGTTGTATGAGCGGCACATCGCCCGCGAGGAAGCGGAGCTGCTGCCCATGGCCGCCCGCCTGCTGAGCGAGGCCGAACTGGATCGCATCGGCCTGGCCATGTGCGCACGGCGTGGCCCTCAACCTCGTCGAGTGCGTCGCCTTCATTGAATCCGCGAAATCGCCGCGATGATCACGGGCGCGCACCCGGGTCAAGACGGGACGGCTGGACGCTCACGAGGCGCTTGTGGTCCAGATGAACGACTTGGGGTTGGCGTTGTGCCGGGCGACGTACAGATTGATCGCCCACTGCAACTCGGCGACGCTGGCGAAGCTGCCGCGCTTGATGCGTTGTTGACAGATGTCGCGGAAGAATCGCTCGACCAGGTGCTTGCCGCGAAAGTAGACCCAGCCCAGCCGTGACCGCAGCCTCCTGCGACTAGCCTCTGAACCGCACCGGGTTTCGAGGAGGCCTGTTGGCTTGAGTCAGACGGCATAGTCTGGCTGTCTTGGCTGTTCCTCATTCTCTCTATCCAGCCCCCCGCAGGGGCCGCCGGCGGCCCCCGGTTGGGCCATGTACTCATGGTTCAACCCTCCTGCAGCGCTGCCGACCGGGCAGGCTTGGTTGGGGCCGAGGCCTGAGTTTGCTGGCGCCAGTAGTTTGCCTCGGCTTCAGCCGGCGGGATGTAGCCGATGGGCTCCAGCAAGCGATGGTGGTTGAACCACGAGACCCATTCGAGCGTCGCCAGCTCGACCGCCTCGCGCGTCTTCCAGGGCCCGCGCCGGTGGATGATCTCGGCCTTGTACAGCCCGTTGATGGTCTCGGCCAGCGCGTTGTCGTAGCTGTCGCCGGTGCTGCCCACCGAGGGCTCGATGCCGGCTTCGGCCAGCCGCTCGCTGTAGCGGATCGAGACGTACTGCGAGCCACGATCGCTGTGATGCACCAGGTCGCCGTCGCGCTCGGCACGCCGCGCGTACAGCGCCTGCTCCAGCGCGTCGAGCACGAAGTCGGTCTGCATGGAAGTGCTGACGCGCCAGCCGACGATGCGCCGCGCGAAGACGTCGACGACGAAGGCCACGTACACGAAGCCCTGCCAGGTCGAGACGTAGGTGAAGTCGGCCACCCACAGCTGGTTCGGCCGCTGGGCCAAGAACCGCCGGTTCACGCGGTCCAGCGGACACGCCGCCTTGGCATCCGGCACGGTGGTGCGCACCCCCTTGCCGCGGCGAGCGCCTTGCAGCCCGCGCAGCCTCATCAGCCGCTCCACCGTGCAGCGCGCCACGGTCGTACCCTCGCGCCTGAGCTGGCGCCAGACCTTGTCTGCACCATAGACCCGAAAGTTCTGGTCGTACACGCGCTGCACCTGCGGCAGCAGATGACCATCGCGCCGGGCACGCGCGGGCAGCAGCGCCGGATTGCGTTGATGCGCCGCGTGGCGCCGGTACGCCGACGGGGCGACCTGCAGCGCGCTGCAGATCGGCTCGACCCCGCAACGAGCGCGGTGCTCGTCGATGAAGGCGTTCACTTCTTGAGCTGGCGGTCGAACTCCGCCTGGGCGAAATACGCGCTGGCCAACTTCAGGATCTCGTTGGTCTTGCGCAGCTCGCGAACTTCGCGCTCGAGATCCTTGATGCGCTGCTGCTCGGTGGTCGTCGGGCCTGGCCGCACGCCGCTGTCGCGCTCGCCTTGGCGCACCCACTTGCGCAGCGTCTCGCCCGTGCAGCCGATCTTGCTGGCGATCGATTCGATCGCCGCCCACTGCGACGGGTACTGATCCTTGGCGTCGAAGACCATGCGCACCGCGCGCTCCTGGACCTCGGGGGAAAACTTCGGGGACTTCCTCATGTTGGCTCCATTCTCAATCGAAGGAGCCTCCTCAAAATCCGGGGCGGTTCACTCCGCCCATTCGTGCATCCCAGTTCTCTGCTTGCCCGCGTTGCAGCCGGAGCAAGAAGAGCTTGCGCCAAGACGGCGTCAGCGGCAGCTCAAGCACCTCTCCGATGACAGGGGCGCTGCATTCGCGGTCCCGGATGAGGGCCAGCAGCCGGGCAACGCTCCACATTGGATAGGGTCGATCCACGAGCATCATCGCGTCGCCGGCGGCCAGCACGCCCGGCTGCACAACGCTGCAGTACCAACCTGCACGCAAAGACCGCTGAACGCGTGCGGCCATGTCGTCAACGCCAAATCGCAAGTTGAGCTTCCAGCACGGTTGGCGCCCTTGGGTCACCTGAAGAACGGTACCGCCGATACGCCAGCGATCAGCGATGCATACCTGCGCCTCGTTGATGCCAACGACGCTCAAGTTCTCGCCGAACGCGCCTGCATCGTCGAACAAGCTGCCGAGTGCAAGCTCCCGCCGCCACACGTCGTAGTGCTCCCAAGCGTAGAGGTGGACGGCCTTGTCGGGGCCACCGTGAATGCGACGATCGGCTTGTTCGTCCCCCGCCAGCCCGAACCGACTGACTGCGACCGGCCGTTCCACGGCTCGCTTGGCGATGGCGCTTGTCAGGCCAGGACGCCCAAACGCAGCCTCACGACCAATCAACACATGGCGTACCCCGCCCGTGACTGCGCCGACCGTCACAGCGGCAGCCCTGAAAGCCATTGGCGCATGACCCCACTCAACACGGTATCAAGCGCAGGGCCATGCTTGGCGGCTTCGTCGCGCAGCCGTTGCGTCGGGATCCCCACCTGCGCCAGCTCCGCCGCATGGCCGACCAACCATTGCTCGACGCGCGCGGCATTCACTTCAAGGTGAAACTGCCAAGCCAGCGTATGGTCTTCGACCATGAAGGCTTGGTTCGGGCACAGCGGCGTGGTTGCCAGCGACTCGATTCCGGCGGGCAGGTCGAACTGATCGCCGTGCCAATGCAAGACGGGTTGGTTGCCGATCGCCGCCAAGGGTGACCCCTCACCTCGCGCAGTCAGCGTGATCGCAGCGTAGCCAATTTCCTTGTGGCCCATCGGCCTGACCCGTGCGCCCATCGCGCGCGCAATCAATTGCGCCCCCAGACAGATCCCAAGCATCGGCCGTCGAGTGGCCATGCGTTCGCTCAGGAGAAGGACCTCTTCAGCAAGGAAGGGATAGCGCTCGTCTTCCTCGGCGCCGATCGGGCCGCCCAGAATCACCAGCAGATCGACCTGGTCGAGATCGAGCTTCCACAGCTCGTCAACGCCGAGGTCGTAATAGTGAACACGCCACCCCTGGGCCCGCAGCAGGGGTTCGAGCAAGCCGAGATCTTCAAAGGCCAGATGGCGCAGCGCGACCAGCGTCTTCATCGCAACTCTCTATGCGTAGTGCTCGATCGGTGAATGGTCTTCCAGGCGCATGACACGGCCGTCGATCACCAGCGACGGCAACCGGGTCACGCCCAGTGCCTTGGCTTGCAAAGCGCGATCCTCAAGAAGATCGAGGTTCACCGATTCGAAGCGGTGGCTTGGCGTGGCGAACGCGGCCGTCATCGTGGCACTGATGCCCTGGCAGATGTTGCAGCCGTCGTGAAAAAGGATGACGTCGATCATGCGGAACTCCCAGAGTGCGAACGATCAGGTGACGATGCGACATGCGTCGGCTGTGCAGTGCTGTGTGTCTTCGGTTTCGGAAGAGGCGGCGACGGCGGGTAAGAACGGCCGCTCCAGCAGCCGGCCGACCACGGCGCCCAGCACCAGGTCGTCGAGGTGACCAAAGTGGCTCAACTGCACCTGGCCTTGGCGGTCGAGCAGCAAGAGGCTGGGTGTGCCCTGCAGGCCCCAGGCCGCCATCGTCTTGGGCAGCGGTCCACGTGGATCGGCCTCGTCCACACCAATCGGAAAGCGCAAGCGGTACTCGTGAATGAACGCTTCCAACGCATCAACGCCCATCACGGCGTGGTGTTCGAACACCGTGTGCAGGCCAATCACAGCCAATTGGTCTTCCGCAAAGGCCAGCCGAAGCTTGGTCAGCTGCGGCAGGCTCTGCGTGACACAGGCGGGGCACAGCATCTGGAACGCATGGATGGCCACAACGCGGCCGCGCAGCTGGTCCAGCGCGATCGGCTGGGGCGTGTTGAACCATCGGCTGACGTGAAGCGGCGGCATGGTGAGGCTCATCGTATCTTGCGGGTTGACAGGGGCCCAGCGCCAAGACGACGCCGGGCCAGAAGCAACGCGCGTCAGGCCGCGCTGCGCAGCTTGACGGCCGGGAAATCTACCGGCACGGCAAACGCCACGTTGACGTAGTTGGTGAACAGGTTCAGCGCCACGTGCGCCATGATCTCGACCACGTGCTCGTCGCTGAAACCCACTTCGCGCAGTCGCTGCACGTCGCCGTCGCTGACCTGCGCACGGTCGCTGACCAGCTTGAGCGCGAAGCTCAGTGCGGCCTGCGTCTTGGGGTCGCTGGCCTCACCGGCCTGCGCTGCGGCCATCTCCTCGGCGCTGGCGCCGGCGTTCTTGCCCAACACGGTGTGCGCTGCCAGGCAGTATTCACAGGCATTGCGGTCGGCCACGGCGACGGCGATCTGCTCGCCGAGCTTGGCGCCCAGCGTGCCGGCGCCGAGCGCGCCAAACGAGCCCCACATGCTCTTCAGCGCAGCCGGCGAATTGGCCACGGCGCGGAACATGTTGGGCGTGGAACCGAAGGCACCGTGAATCTGGTCCAGCAGCACTTTGCGGTCGGCACTGGTGTTGGCACGGTCGATGAGGGGAACGCGGTTCATGAAAGAAACTCCTTGGGGTCAGTGGTAGGTGGAAAGAGACAGGATGAAGTCGAACTTCAGTGGGATCAATCGCAGTGCTCGAACTCGAGGATGCTGAATCCCGTGCGCTCGATATCGCGTTGCACTGCGGTAGAGGCGTGCTCGATGTGGCAGAAGCGGCACTCTGCAGTGGTCAAGCTTTCGCCCGTTATGCCTTTGCTGGCCACGTAGCTGCGGCCGTGCGCAACCACGATGGCGGGGTCGCGCCCTGCGTTGGGCACCAGGATGTCGAAGTGCATCGTCCGGCCATCGGGGCGGCGCACGTAGGTGTCGAAAACAGCGATTTGCATGGTGATCTCCGGCTTGCGACCGTCAGAAGCTGCCGTCGCGCACGTACGGGTAGCTCCACAGGATGGTCTGCATCAGCACCGACTTCACCCACGCGGCGTGCATCTTCTCGACATCGGCCGCCGGGGCGCCCTTCTTGGCCAGGAAGGGCTTGAGCGTCGTCGTCACGGGAATCGTGAGTGCAGAAAGGTAGCGAAAGGCCACCGATGGCACGCTGTCGGCCTTGTCGGTCTGGTTCTTCTTCGGCGCGGTGTGGCGCAGGCCGATCTCATACTGGTAGTCGAGCCAGGCTTGGTTGTAGTTGGCGTCGGCGGTGTCGAGAATCCACTGGCCGAAACGCTTGCGCACCGCATTCAGGTAGGTGCCGTCGGGTGCGCCGGTCTTGTTGTTCTTGAAGAACACCACGAGTTCCGGCGTGGACGCGACGAAGCCGTACCAGACATCCAGGATGGCCTCGGTCTGGTCGGCCAGGATGGCCCTGCTCATGCGCAAGTAACGCACATCTTCGTCGGTGAACAGCAGCGTCTTCTTCAGCGATTCCAGCTCTTGCAGGCTGTACGGCGCCTTCGCCAACGACTTCTGGCCGTAGGTGTAGCCGGGGATCGTGGGCGTGCCTTGTGCATGGGCGGCTGGCCACAGCAGCGTTAGCGCAGTTACAGCAGTGGCGTTGAGGATGTTCGTGAGGTTCATGGCATCTGTGGTGGGCGGGTGACGGGACGACAGTGTGCGGCGCTTGGGCGTACCATTGGCGCCGAAACGTCCATTAAACATTGCCGATCGTCCATGCAAGCCGCCCCCAACGCTCCTGACTCGCCATCGGTCGACCGCTTGTCTTCGCTGCTCGAACGCTTTCGCGTGCACGCTCATCTGTTCCACGCTGGCGTGCTTTGCGGCGTCACGCACTTCGCTGCGCAGCCGGGGCGCGGGTTTCTGCATGTGCTGCGACGCGGTGACATGGTCGTCACGCACCGCGCGCGAAGTGGCGCGCCGCGCAAGCTCAAGGTGGACGAGCCGACACTGCTGTTCTATCCGCGGCCCTTGGAACACGATTTCCACAACGCGCCAGGCGACGGCGCCGATTTCATCTGCGCGACGCTCGACTTCGATGGCGGCCTCATGCACCCGCTGGTGCAGGCGCTGCCGCCGATGCTGGCATTGCCGCTCGCGCAGGTGGACGGCATTGAGCAGACGCTCGCGCTGCTGTTCGCGGAAGCGTCGCGCGTGCGCTGTGGGCAGCGGCTGCTGGCGGATCGCTTGTTCGACGTCCTGATGCTGCAGTTGCTGCGCTGGTTGCTCGATCACCCCGATGAAGCGGGCATCCAAGAAGGCTTGCTGACAGGACTCTCTCACCCGAAGCTTGCGCGTGCGCTCACCCGCGTGCACGAGTGCCCAGGGCAAGCTTGGTCACTGGAAGCGATGGCCCACGAAGCGGGCATGTCCAGGAGTGCGTTCGCTGCCGAGTTCAAGTCTGCGCTCGGAACAACCCCCGCCGACTACCTGCTGCGATGGCGCGTCTCGATTGCGCAGGAGATGCTGCGCAGCGGTGCTTCAGTCAAGAAGGTCAGCGACGCACTCGGCTATGCGAGCGCTTCGGCGTTCTCGCGAGCGTTTGCGCAGATGGCTGGAGCTTCGCCGCGGGGCTGGTTGGGCAGCCTCTGATGGCTCGCTGAGCCGCACCGCCGTTGTCGAACGGGTGATTGGAGGCGACGGAGTGAGGGCCGCAACGGGAGTGATTCTATCCCGCCACCAACGTCCATGGTCAGGCACCAGTCGATGAGCGAGGCGGACTGCCTCGTGCACCAACATCGCAGAGCCACCGGCTCAACGCACCGCCAACGGCCTAACCTGCGCTCCAACCGCGCGAGCGGCTTGGTTCACAGAACCGAAGCGGACGCACGGGAGACGCAGGATCCTGCAGATCTGATCGTGATGATCAATTCCGCCCGCCGCGCAGTCTCAGAACGCGTTGGCCGCGGCGCTTTTGCAGCCAGCGGATCAGACCTGTCACGTACAACACGCTCGGCATGATCCCAAGACACAGAATCACGATACGCCCTGTCAGGCCGAATGCCTTGCCCGTGTGCAGAGGAAACAACCAGTTCAGGAAGCTGTCGCCGGCGCTGGCGTCACGCGGCCCTCGCGTGTCGAGGACTAAACCGGTCTGGGCGTCGATCGTCACGTAGGTGTTCCATACGGCTCCGGTGGCAAGGACAACGGCATAGGCGACGCGTTCGTCGGTGGGCATTTCGAGCGACTGCAGTTCACTGTCGGGATGCGCTGCCTGGGCAGCGGCCACTGCCTGGCTGGCGCTGATGAAGGTTCCGACGGATTGGCGTTCGGTCACGACCTCCGTTGTCCCTAACCGGGTGCCACCGGACACCGCCCTGACCGCCTGATTGATGAATCCATGCCAAGGCTCATACATGTGCAAGCCGGTGAACAGCGACATCAGCAGCAGCAGAGCGGCACACGCGCCCACGGTGCGATGGATGTCGTAGGTCAGCCGTTGCGCACTGCTGTCTACACGCAACCGCAGCGCCCGACGCCAGCGGCCCTGGCGCGGCCACCACAGCCACAGGCCGCTGACGATCGAGATCATCAGCACGATGCAGCTGGTACTGAGGATGTGATTGCCGAGCCATAGGCCCCGCTGATTGAGCAGCAGCGAGACATGGATGCGCATCACCACGCCCATCAGCGGCCCCGTCCAGGGTCGGTCCTGCGTGTCCCACAAGCGAGGGCCGAACACCTGGCCGCTGCAGGGCTGCACGAAGAGCTCGTATTGGTCGTCCCAATCCGCGCCCGGAAGCGGCAGCGTGTACTGACCCCACAGCAAAGGGCGCTCGGCCCCTGGCATCGCGACCCGGATCAACGCGCCCTCTGGCGGAACTCTCCTACGTGCGGCCTCAACCATCTCGTCCAGACTCCGATGGCTCGGCGGCGTGCAGTCGGATTCTGCGGCGAGCAGGTCTGGGTTCAGCAGCCGATCGATCGGTTGCCAGAAGACGAGCAGGCTGCCGGTGAGGCCCGCGATCGCCAGAATCAGACCCACACCGAAACCGATCCAGCGATGCATCGCAAGCCATCGCTTGCGATGCCGTTTCAAACGGTCGGCCCGGGCTTCAGCGCTCATGTCTAGTAGCTGAGTGCGTACTTGACGCTCAGTCGCGCGCCCGAGCTCGGGTAGCGGAACGAGTTGGAGAACGCGATCTGCTGCGTTGGCAGCTGGTACTGCTTGTTGAGCAGGTTCTCGATGCCGGCTTCCAGCCTGCCGCCACCCAGATTGAGGCTGCTGTAGAGATCCACCACCGCGAAGCTCCCAGTCGGGAACGGATCACCGTTCGGATCGTCACCGGCGGCAAAGGCCTTGTACGACCTGTCGCGCGAGCCCGAGTACACCAACTGCACGCGGTTGCGCCACTGCAGGCTCGGCGCCGTGTGGTGTTCGAGATGGAACGTTGCCTTCACAGGCGCGATGCGAAAGCCGTTCAGCGGCACCCACTTGCCTGCGTCGGTCTTCGCCTTGCCTTCGACCCAGCTCAGCGTGCCGCCCATGCGCAACGTCTTGGCCGCTTCGACGTCCAGCGTGGCCTCGAAGCCGTGCGTGCGCTCGGGGCTCTCTACAGTCCGGTTCGTGAACTGGTTGTAGCCCGCACCGAGGCTGGACTTCGTGTAGAAGCCCGACAGTGAAGCCTGCACCGGGCCCCATTGCCCGCGCAGGCCGAGTTCGTAGTTGTCGACGACGTTGGACTCCGGGCGCAAAGTCGACAGCGATCCGTCCGCCGGGATGCTGAACACCAGGACGTCCAGCCGCGGTGCGGTGAAGCCTTGCGAGTAGTTGACGAAGACGTCCAGTGCCTCGCTCGGATAGAACACCGCGCCCGCGTTGTAGACCGTGTCGCGGAAGTGCCGGCTACCATTTCGGATCGGTGTGCCGAAAGCTGTTTGTTCGGGCAACTTGGCGAGCATGTCCTCGTAGCGCAGCCCAGCGCGCAGCAGCAACAATTGCCAAGGACGCCACTCGAGTTGTGCGAACAAGGCCTTCTGATCGAGTTCGGTGCGAAGATCGTTGCCCTCGGCCACCTTGCGAAACACGCGCCCTCCGCTGGTGTCGAACGCCGCTGAGTCGAAGGTCGCGCTCGGAACGTCGCCCTTGTCGTGCAGGTAGTCGAGCCCCCATAGCAGCTTCGGCGTACCGGGAGCGTCGAACGGCGTGGTCACCTCGACTCTGGCGCCATGCTTCTTCGAATTGACGCCGGCCTGCACGACATCGGTGGCGCCGAACACCCTGGCGTCGAACGGCGTGTAGAGCATCCGCAGGTCCCGGTAGAACACCTGCGCATGCAGCCGGCTGTGCCCGAGCGCGGCATGGTCGTAGTCGAAACTGATTTGCGTGTTGTCC
>PNKD01000006.1 GCA_013822265.1 Leptothrix sp. (in: b-proteobacteria) | reverse complement strand
AGCCTGGCTGAAGGGCAAGTAGCCCAGCTCATCGAGGATGACGAGATCCAGGCGCAGCAAGCTGGTGGCGATGCGACCCGCCTTGCCTTGCGCCTTCTCCTGCTCCAGCGCATTGACCAGATCGACGGTGGAGTAGAAGCGCACCCGCTTGCCATGCCGGGTGATGCCTGCCACGCCGATGGCCGTTGCCAGGTGCGTCTTGCCCGTGCCCGGCCCGCCCACCAGCACGACGTTGTGCGCGCCCTCTGTGAAGGCCGTCGCGGCCAGCGTCGTCACCAGTTTGCGGTCCACCGGCGAGACCTCGAAGTCGAATCCCGCAAGGTCGCGATGCACCGGGAATCTCGCGGCCTTCATCTGGTGGCCCACCGAGCGCATCGAACGGTCGACGCCTTCGGCCTGCAGCAGATGCTCGATCAGCCAGCGCGAGGACTCGATGCCGCTGTTGCCGCCTTGCTCGACCAGATCAGACCACGCGCCGGCCATGCCGTGCAGGCGCAGCGCCTTGAGCTCGACCAGCACGTCAGGCTTCATGGCCGGCCCCCTCGATGCTGGCATCGACGGTGTCGTCGGCGCCGGTGTCGGCACGCAGCCTGTCGTAGCGCGCCGTGTCCGCCAGCGGCGGCGTGCTGGCCTTCAAGTGCGTGGCCGCCGTCGGCGGCGCCGGCACCGCGTTCAAGCGCCCCAGCACGTTGACCACGTGCTCGACGCTGACCTTGCCCGGTGGCCCGGTCTCCAGCGCCAGTTCCACCGCCACCAGCACCGCATCCAGCCCGGCCGTCAGCACGATGGCCAGCACCTGCGCCATCACGCGGTCGCCGCCCGGGTTGCGCAGCAGCCGCTGCAGCGGCTCGGGCATGTCGGCGAAGGGGGCTCCGTTCCTCAGCGCGCCGGGCTTCCTCTGCAGCAGCGGGATGTAGTGCTGCCAGTCATACCTCGTCTCGCCGGCGTTGCTCAGCCTGTCGTGGCGAGCCACTGCTCTGTCGTCGGCCACCACCACCACGCTGGCCGGGTACAGCCGCGTGCTGACCATCTGCCCATGCAGCTCGCACGGCACCGAGTAGCGGTTGCGCGCCACCGACACCAGGCAGGTGCTGGACACCCGCGCCGGCTTCTCGACGTAGCCGTCGAACGGCGTGGGCATGGGCATCAGGTGCGCCCGCTCGTGCTCCAGCATCTTGGCCACGCTGAACTGCTCGTGCTCGGGGTGGCGCACCTCCTCCCACAAGGCCCGGCACCGATCGGCCAGCCAGACGTTGAGTTCGGTGAAGCTGCCGAACTTGACCTTGGCCGCGTCGATCCAGATGCGCCGGCGGCTGTCCTGCACGTTCTTCTCGACCACCCCCTTCTCCCAGCCGCTGGCCACGTTGCAGAAGTCGGGCTCGACCAGGTAGTGCGCGCACATGGTCGCGAAGCGCTCGTTGACGACGCGGCCCTTGCCCTTCAAGACCTTGTCCACGGCCGTCTTCATGTTGTCGTAGATACCGCGGCGGGCCACACCGCCCAGCGCCGCAAACGAGCGTGTGTGGGCATCGAACAGCATCTCGTGGCCTTGGCTCGGATAGGCCACCAGCCAGAACGCACGCGAGGCGCACAGCAACATGTGCGAGACCTGCGCCCGGTAGTAGATGCCGCCCACCACCAGGCCTTCCTCGCTCCAGTCGAACTGGTACGCCTCGCCCAGCTCGAAGGCCAGCGGGATGAAGGCATTCACCGCAGTACCCTGGCCCTCGCCCTGGCGCCACGCCCGGATGAAGTCGGTCACGCGCGTGTAGCCACCGTCGTAGCCCGCTGCTCTGATCTCGGCGTACAGCGCCTTGGCCGTTCGACGCTCGTGCTTGGGCCGCCGGGCGTCGGCCTTTAGCGCCTGCTTGAGCGCCTCGTGGAATACGGTGAGCTTGCTCGGTTGCTCGCCGCGCCGGTACTTCGGCGGGCCATCGACCTCACCGTGCAGCCACTTCGCAACCGTGTTGCGCGACAACCCCGTCATGCGCGAGATCTCGCGCGCCGACTTGTTCTTCCGGCTATGCAAACGCCGGATCCTGCCAATCATGTCCTTGGTGATCACTCCTCGTCCTCTGCTGCACAAGAAGGCAGCAGGGTAGGTTGTTCACCTGGCTCAGTTTTGGGTCGGCACTACCCTCAAAAGTGGCTCAGTTTTCGGTCGGCGCCAACACTACGGGGCCCGTAGGGCGGAGAGAACACGGAGAAAACAGGCTCAATATGCACACTCGCCATCGATTCCGGTCCATTCGACTTCAAGAAGTCTCACAAAATCCAACTCACAACCGGGGGTCGAGACGGGGATCGGCCAAGAAAAAAGCCGCCCAGTGGCTGCTTTTTCTTTTCAAATCAACAACTTACAGAGAATTGTTGGCGGAGTGGACGGGATTCGAATCCCCCGGCGCGACAGGTTGCTTCCGAAGACAGCCTACAGCACTTCATCCGCTCTGCACTTGCCGAAGCGGCAGGAACAGGCGCTTCATGAAGGGCGGTTCGGGCGCCTCCTTGGGATCCAACACGTGCCACCGAGTCCAGCCCTTCACCCACAGGCGTCGCTTGCCGGCCAACTGTTCCCAAATCGTTCCCAGGGTTCGCCAGAAAGACCAAAGGGTCAGTAGGCGCTAACCTACTGACCCTCGTCTTTACTGGTGCGGCTGGCAGGAATCGAACCCACGACCCCTTGGTTCGTAGCCAAGTACTCTATCCAGCTGAGCTACAGCCGCATCAAGCCTTGCAGTATAGCAGGCGTTTGGCGCCCCCAAGACCACACCGGTTCGGCAGCCGGTGCCTGGACCCACCGTCAATCCAGCGCCGCGGCCGCCTGCTCGCATTGCACCGCACGCGCCTCGTCTTCTTCCTCGCGCGCCAGCGCCGCCAGTTGGCGCCACGCGGAGCGGCGTGTGCGCGCCTGCAGGCCGGGCGCCGCCGCCGCCTGCTCCAGCAGCTTGCGTGCCTTGCCCCACAACCGGCGTTCGGCGAACACCATGCCCACCGCGGCGACGACGGCACCCTCGTGGCCATAGGACTGCGCTGCCGTTTCCAGCCGCGGCAGCCAATCGGGGCCGATGCCGGCGCGGGCGTCGATGAGGGCCAGCGCCACCTGCTCGCGCTCTTCACGCGCCAGATCGGACAAGGTGGCCCAGAACGGCTTGAGCCAATGGCGTGCATCTTCCGCGGCGCCCAGGTGCGCCGCGCGCTGCGCCGCACGTGAGGCCACCACCGGGTCGCGCCGGTCGGCCGGGTCGAACTGGCCCCACAGCCGGCGCAACTGCTGCACGTCGTGCGCACCCTCCAGCGTCTCGCTGGCCAGCGCGCGCAGCAGCGCCTGGGCCACCAGCGGCGAAAAGGCCTGGTGCTTGGACAGCAGCCGCGCCGTCTGCAGCGCGTCCAGCGGCTGGCGCGACAGGCGCAAGGCCTGCAACTTCAGGCGCAGCGCTTGTGTGCGGCGCGCGGCGCCCGGTGGCAGGGCCTCCAGCGCGTGCAGGGCGCGGGGCGGGTCGCGGTCGTCCAGCGCCCACTCGGCGGCCAGCAGCCGCACCGCCTCTTCGACGCTGCGCGCGACGCTGCGCTGCGACTTGGGGTTGCGTGCGACCTTGAGGGCCTGGGCCAGCGCCTCGTCGCGCCGCGGACGGTCTTGCAGGCGGTGCAGGCTGCCGGCGGCGACCAGGCGCGCCAGCACCTGGAACTCGGTGTCGGCCTGCAGCGCCGCGTGTTCACCAGCAATGAGCAGCGCCCTTTCGGCGGCCGCACGCGCGCGGCCGTAGCGCGCGCCGAAGAACTCGGTCAGCGCCTCGCGCAGCGCCGACTGGGCCGCACGCTCGCGCCGCAGCGCGCGCCAGATGCCGGCACGCTGCGGCAGGCTCAGCAGCGAATTGATGGCCTGCACCGCCGCCATCAACAGCAGGCAGATCGCCAGCATCACGAGCACGAAGAGGTTGAGCGAGAAGTCGGTACGCCACCCGCCCCAGTAGATGCTCACCAGCCCGTCGTTGCCGCCCAGCGCCGTGGCGGCCACCACGGCCACCACGAACAAGCCGACGAGCCAGATGACGCTGCGCATCGTGTGTGCTTGCCTGGCGAGCGCGACGCGCCGTCAGCGGCCGGCCGACGCGGTGGCGATGGCCGCCAGCGTGGCGTCAGGCCGCGGCACGTTGACCAGCCGCGCCTGGGTCATGACGCCGCGCACCAGTTCGCTGGCCGCCACGACGCGGCGCGAGCCGCGGTCGAAGTAGCGATCGAGCGCGGACTGGGCATCGCGCAGGTCGGACTGCGCGGTGTCGAACTGCCGCGACAGCAGCGCCAGGCGGGCATTCAACAACCGCAACTTGAGGTTCTCACGCAGGAAAAAGGCCTGCTCGGGCGCCACCAGCATGGCCTCGGGGTCGTCGATGCGCGTCACGCGCACGAGGCCCTTCACCTCCTGCCAGACGACGGCACCGAACTCGCGCCAGGGCGCCGCCCATGGCCAGCCGCGCGCCACCGCGCTGGCCGCCTTGGCCGGCGCTGACGCGGCCAAGGCGGCCGAGGCCACTGCGGCCGCCGCGGCAGCGCGCGCCGGGGCCCGGCGCTCGGGCGCAGAGACCAGTGGCAACTCGTCGATCTGGCGGATCACCTCGTCCAGCCTGATCGTGAGCTGCGTGATGTCGGTGACGCCGCTGGTGCGCGCGCGTTCGAGGTCTTGCGCCACGGCGCGGCGCACGCGCTCCAGCCGCGGCTGGTTGTAGCGGGCCAGGCGTTCGTCGGCCTGCTTCAGCGTCAGCACCAGCGGCTCGCCGCTGCCGGTGATGGCGGACTGCTGCAGCGCGACGCGGATGGCGGCCTCGACATCGGCCAGCACGTTCTCGTCACGCGATCTCGACAACGATTGGATCAGCTCTTCGAGCTGCGTTCGCTGCATCGTGGTCTCGGCCACGCGCGCCTCCATCAGCGCCTGCCGGGCCGCCGTCTCGCGCGCCGTGAGCTCGGCCTGGCGCGCCAGCGTGCGGGCCTCGGTGGCCTGGCTGCCACTGTCGGCCTGGCGCTTGACGAGTTCGGCCTCCAGCGACTTCACGCGCTGCTGGGTGTTCCAGGCCAGAACGACGGCCGCGGCGCACAGCGCGGCCAGCACGGCAGCGCCCAGCGCGATCCATCGGCCATGGCTGGCCGCCACGGCCGGCACGGTGGCCGGCGCGGTGGACGGAACGGGCACCTCGGTCGAGTGGTCGGTGGGGGGCGCTGGCGTGTCGGTCACAGAGCGTCAGATTGTATCGACCGTCATGTTTCGACCGTCACCCTGCGGCCTGCCCTGCGGACCACTCGGCAGCCTGCAGGGCCACGGCGGTCGGCGAGGGGGCCGTGAGTCGCACGTCGCCGAAGCCCAGCTCGCGCGCTGTCTGCGCGATGCGCGGGTGCGAGGCCAGTGCACTGCTGCGCGACCAGTCGGCATCGGGTGCCAGCGTGCGCAACTGGGCCACGCCCTCGCTGCTGCTGAACAGCCACAGCCAGTCCGCCGGCTCGGCCAGCGCCCGCGCCAGCAGCTCGAGCCCGGCGGCGTCGGGCCGCGGCGCGCAGCGGCGGTAGGCGGCAACGAAGTCGACCGCGGCACCGCGCTCGCTCAAGCGGTCGGCCAGCCAGTTGCGACCCTCCTCGCCGCGCACCACGAGCACATGGCGGCCAGCCCAATCCTCGGGCGCCAGCAGCGCCCACAGCGCTTCGGAGTCGAAGCTCGGCGCGTCAGGCGCCGGCGCCACCACCTGCGCGGCCGGCACACCCGCGGCCCGCAATGCCGCCGCCGTGCCCGGCCCGGTGCAGCCGGCGCGCGGCCCCGCCGGCCATCGTGCCCCGGCCGGCGCCTGGGCAAAGAAGTGGATCACCGCGTTGGCGCTGACGAACATCACCAGGTCCAGCCCCGCCAAGGCCTGCCATGCGGCCCGCAGCGGCGCCGGCTCTGGCACCGCGGCGATGTCCAGCAGCGGCAGGGCCTGCGCCGGCTGCCCCAGCGCCTGCAGCATCTGCATCCAGTCGGCGGCCTGCGCCGCAGGTCGCGTGACGATGAGCGGCATCGCCGGGCCCCGGACGATGCCTCAGACCGCCGGCAGGTAGCTGCCGGCGCCGGCGGCGCGCAGCTGGGCCGCGGCTTCGTTGCCCAAGGCGCGAGCGCCGGTCTCGTCGGTGACGGCGGCGGACAACCTCGTGCGCAGCAAGGGGCGGCGCGGGTCTTCGGCATCGCCCAGGGCGGCGTCCAGATGCAGCGTGTCGCCCACCCACACGGCGTGCGCGGCCAGCGGCATGCTGCAGCTGCCGCCCAGCGAGCGCGACACCGCACGCTCGGCATGGCAGGCCAGGAAGGTGGGCTGGTGCACGGTCTGGGCCAGCAGGGCACGCAGATCGGCGGCGTCTTCTCGCACCTCGATGCCCAAAGCGCCCTGGCCGGCCGCCGGGATCATCAGCTCGGGGTCGAAGGTGGCGCGGATGCGCGAGGCCAGCCCGAGGCGCTTGAGCCCCGCCGCCGCCAGCACGATGGCGTCGTAGCCGCCTTCGTCGAGTTTGCGCAGCCGCGTGTCGAGGTTGCCGCGCAGGGGCTCGATGTGCAGGTCGGGCCGGCGGCCCAGCAGCTGCACGACGCGGCGCAGGCTGCTCGTGCCCACCACCGCGCCCTGCGGCAATTCGTCGACGCCGGCGTAGCGGCTCGAGACGAAGGCATCGCGCGGGTCTTCGCGTTCCCAGATGGCGGCCAGCACGAAGCCGGCCGGCAGGTCCATGGGCACGTCCTTCAGCGAGTGCACGGCGAGGTGGGCGCGGCCCTCTTCCAGCGCCGTCTCCAGCTCTTTGACGAACAGGCCCTTGCCGCCCACCTTGGACAGCGCGCGGTCGAGGATCTGGTCGCCGCGCGTGGTCATGCCCAGCAGTTCGACCTGAAGTCCGAAACGCGCGACGAGGGCGTCGCGCACATGTTCGGCCTGCCACAGGGCAAGGCGGCTTTCGCGCGTGGCGATGACGGTGGTGGGAGTCATGCGTCGATGATAGCCAGCGCCCGGCGGCCGGGCGGCTGGCGCAACGGACGGGCCGCACTCGCGGCCGCGCCGGGCAGGCATGGGCCTTGCGGGCCGTCCGAGCGACAATCGGTAACCCGGTTACATGCCCAGGACCCCGCCATGCCTTCCAGCACCCTCGCCCGCACCAACCCGGCGCGACGCACCAAATCGAGCCCGGCCGTGCCCAGTGACGATGCGGCTACCAAGAACAAGCCGCTGGTCGAGGATATCCGGTTACTCGGACGCATCCTGGGCGACGTCATCCGCGAGCAGGAGGGCAAGGCCGCCTTCGACCTCATCGAGCGCATCCGCCAGCTCTCGGTGGCCTACCGGCTGAAGGCCGACGCCAGTGCCGGACGCGTACTCGACCGGCTGCTGAAGAACCTCTCGGCCGACCAGACGGTGACCGTGATCCGCGCCTTCAGCTACTTCAGCCACCTGGCCAACATCGCCGAAGATCGCCACCACGTGCGCCGCCGCGCCGTGCACGAACTCGCCGGCGACCTGCAGGAGGGCTCGCTGGCGCTGTGCTTCGAGCGCCTGCACGGTGCCGACCACCGCGCCGCCGACATCGCCGCCACGCTGGCCACGGCCTACATCAGCCCGGTACTCACGGCCCACCCCACCGAGGTGCAGCGCAAGAGCATCCTCGACGCCGAGCGCGCCGTGGCCATGCTGCTGGCGGGCCGCGACGACCTGCGCACGCCGCAGCAACGCGAAGAGAACGAATCGTTGATGCGCGCCCGCGTCACGCAGCTGTGGCAGACGCGCATGCTGCGCACCGCCAAGCTGACGGTGCGCGACGAAGTCGAGAACGCGCTGAGCTACTACCAGACCACCTTCCTGCGGCAGATTCCGCGCCTGTACCGCGACGTCGAACGCGCCCTGCCCGGCCACGCCGTGGCCAACTTCCTGCGCATGGGCCACTGGATAGGCGGTGACCGCGACGGCAACCCCAACGTCACCGCCGCCACGATGGAGAACGCGCTCAGGCGCCAGGCCGAGGTGGCGCTGCGCTTCTACCTCACCGAGGTGCATGAGCTGGGCGCCGAGCTGTCGATCAGCGGCACGCTGGCGCCGGTGACGCCCGAGATGCTGGCGCTGGCCAAGGCCTCACCCGACGCCAGCCCGCACCGCCTGGACGAGCCCTACCGGCGCGCGCTGATCGGCATGTACTCGCGGCTGGCGGCGACGCTGAAGCAGCTGACGGGCACCGAGGCGCTGCGCCACGCCGTCGAGCCCCGCACGCCCTACGTCGATGCCGCCGAGTTTTTGGGCGACCTTCGCATCATTGAACGCTCGCTGGCCTCGCACCACGCGCAGGCCCTGGTGGGGCCGCGGCTGGCACCGCTGCTGCGCGCGGTGCAGGTATTCGGCTTCCACCTCGCCACGCTCGACCTGCGCCAGAGCAGCGACAAGCACGAGGCCGTGGTGGCCGAGCTGCTGCGCGTGGCCCGCGTCGAGCCCGACTACGCCGCGCTGCCCGAGGTCGCGCGGCGCGAGCGCCTGCTGGCGCTGCTGAACGACGCGCGACCGCTGCGCGTGCACGGCGCCCAGTACTCGGCACTGGCGGTCGACGAGCTGGCGATCTTCGAGGCCGCGCGCGACGCGCTGGCCACCTACGGGCGCGACGCCATCCGCCACTACATCATCAGCCACACCGAAGAGGTGAGCGACCTGCTCGAGGTGTTGCTGCTGCAAAAGGAGACCGGTCTGCTCACCGGCACGCTGGACCAACCGGCCGGTGCGGCCCCGGGCCCGGCGCGCGCCGCGCTGATCACGGTGCCGCTGTTCGAGACCATCGCCGACCTGCGCCGCAGCGAAGCCATCATGCGCGAGTTCTACGCCCTGCCCGGCATCCTGGCGCTGGTGCGTGCCGGCGGCGGCGAGCAGGACGTGATGCTGGGCTACAGCGACAGCAACAAGGACGGCGGCAGCTTCACCAGCCACTGGGAGCTCTATCGCGCCGAGACCGCGTTGGCGGCGCTGTTCGCCAGCCTGGGCCGCGACGGCGGCACGCCGGTCACGCTGCGCATGTTCCACGGCCGCGGCGGCACCGTGGGCCGCGGCGGCGGGCCCAGCTACCAGGCCATCCTGGCGCAGCCGCCAGGCACGGTGAACGGTCAGATCCGCCTCACCGAGCAGGGCGAGGTCATCGCCAGCAAGTACGCCAACGCCGACATCGGCTACCGCAACCTCGAGACGCTGGTGGCAGCAACGCTGGAGGCGACGCTGCTGCACCCCACCAAGACCGCGCCCAAGGCCTTTCTCGATGCCGCCGCCGTGATCAGCGAGGCCAGTTTCCAGGCCTACCGCAAGCTGGTCTACGGCACGCCGGGCTTCACCGACTACTTCTTCGCCGCCACGCCCATCCGCGAGATCGCCGAACTCAACATCGGCAGCCGCCCGGCCAGCCGCAAGGCCACGCGCGCCATCGAAGACCTGCGCGCCATCCCCTGGACCTTCAGCTGGGGCCAGAGCCGCATGGCGCTGCCGGGCTGGTGCGGCTTCGGCAGCGCGATCGAGGCCTACCTCGACCGCGGTGCGGGCGACTGCGACGAGCGCGTGGCGATGCTGCGGCGCATGCACAGGCAGTGGCCCTTCTTCCGCGCCCTGCTGTCCAACCTGGACATGGTGCTGGCCAAGAGCGACCTGCGCATCGCGGCACGTTACGTCGAACTCGTCGACGACAAGAAGCTCGCACGGCGCATCTTCACGCAGCTGCGCGCCGAGTGGCAGCGCACGCACGACGCGCTGATGCTGATTACCGGGCAGACCGAGCCGCTGCACGGCAACCCGGCGCTGGCGCGCAGCATCGCGCACCGCTTCCCCTACCTCGACCCGCTGAACCACCTGCAGGTCGAACTGCTGCGTCGCTACCGCCAGCGGCGCGAAGGCGAGGCCGGCATGGCACGCGTGCAGCGTGGCATCCACCTCTCGATCAACGGCATCGCGGCGGGGCTGCGCAACACCGGTTGACGTCCACCACGCCGACTCAGCGCGGACCTGAGGCCGCCGACGCGGCGCGCTGCGCCGCTTGCGCCCGCAGCGCGCCCAGTTCACCCAGCCGCGCGCGCTGCTCGACCAAAGCACGGGTGCGCGCCGCGCCGGCGCAGGACAGGGGTTGTTCGCGGTCGAAGAGATCGTCCGGCGGCAGCAGCAGCGTGTCCAGCGCCTTGCGGCGTGCGGCGGCTTCGGCCTTGCCCAGATAGCTGCGCTCGGCCAGCCGCAGCCCGAGCCGCACGCCGATCCAACCGTCGCTGCGTTCGACCAGCGTGTGCGCGATGGCGGCGCACACCTGCATGCGCTCGCTGCCGGGCGCCAGCGGCTCGCGGCAGTGGTCGAACAACCCGGTGAAGCCGGGCATGGGCATCGCCGCCTCGACGCCGATGACGTCGATCCATATCGCCGGCTGGAGGTAGCTCGCGACACCCGCGGGCATGGCCTCGAGCACGGTCTGCGACAGCACGTGTTGATGGACGTCGAAACGTGCCGCAGCGGCCATGCGTGCGATGAGTTCCTCCCGGCGCTGAGGCTGCAGTGCCAGCAGCGCCGCCCAGGGCGCGAGGTTCCCGGCTTCGACACGCGCCCAATGTTCGGCCGCCGCCAGGCAGCTGCCGCCGACGTCGCAGCGCTGCTGCGCCCACATCGCCACCACGGGGTCGCCCGTGGTGCGCGCCAGCTCGGGCAGCGCTGTCGCCCGAAGTCGTCCCGCGGCATCGCTGCCACGCAGCATCATGGCGGCGGCGCGCCAGCGCGGGGGGCCGGCGTCGAGCGCGGTGAACAGCGTGAGGTAGCCATCCGCCAGTGCGTCGCGGCCCAGGTGAGGCGGCAGCGCAGGCAGCGCCTGTTCGGGATCGAGCCTCGCAGCGGCGCCCCTCGGCACGGGCAGACGGCCGACGCCACACAAGTCCCATACCGGGGCGCCGGTGGCCACGGTGGAAACGGGCCGCTCGGCCAAGGGACCGGGCGCGGCGGCGCGCGGCAACGCGCTCGACGCCGCGTCAGCGGGCGCCGGCCTGGCTGCGCCGCCCGCCGGCGCACCGGCCGCCGCTTCGGGCTCGAGCGTCGGGTGCAAGATCCACCACCGCAGCGCGCCGAGCAGAAGCACCGCAGCGACCGTAACCGCCGCGGCCGTCCGGCGAGCGGCAGGCCCGCGCCTCACCGCTGCGCGGCGAGCGCCGCCCGCACCGCCGCCACCTGGCGGCGCGACACCGCCAGCCACTCGTCCAGCGGCGCCACGCGCACGGCCCAGCCGTCGCCGCCTTCGTCGGCCGCATCGGCGGCGTCGCGCAGCGCCAGTTCGCGCACGGCATGGCGCGCCACCAGCGCGTTGCGGTGGATGCGCAGGTAGCTGCCGCCCAGCGCCGACAGCCGCTGCTCCAGTTCCGACAGCGAGTCGTCGAGCACGTACTCGTGCACCGGCGTGCGCACGGTGACGTACTTCTGCCCGGCCTTGAGCACCAGCACCTCGGGCAGCGGCAGTCGCAGCACGCGACCGCGGTCGCTGACCACCAGCGCCGGCGCGTCCAGCAGCGTCGCCTGCATCGTCGAGGCGGGCTGCAGGCGTTGGCGCACACGTTGCAGCGCGTCGCGCAGGCGCTCGGCACGCACCGGCTTGGTCAGGTAGTCGACAGCCTCGAGCTCGAAGGCCTTGAGCGCATGCTCGGCATGGGCGCTGACGAAGATCACCGCCGGCGGCTGCGGCATGGCCTTCAGCCGTGCGGCCAGGTGCAGGCCCTCGTGCGGCGTCATGCCGGGCATGCGGATGTCCAGCAGCACGGCGTCGACGTCGGCGTGGTTCAGCAGCGCCAGTGCCTCGTGCACGTCGCCGGCTTCGCCGACGACGTTGGCATCGAGTTCCGGCAGGCCCTGCAGCAGCGAGCGCAGGCGCAGCCGTGCCAGCGGCTCGTCGTCGACGATGAGCACGTTCATGGCAAGGGCAGCACGATGCGCGCGTGGAAACGGTCGGGCTCGCCGCCGCTGCCCGGCTCGCGCCAGGCATCGCACTGGGCGCCCACGTCGTGCAGCAGGCGCAGGCGCTCGCGCACGTTGTGCAGCGCCATGCCGTGGCCCGGCTGGCCGGGCTCGCTGGCCAGCGTGTTGGTCACCGTCACCACCGCCTGCGCGCGCTGCACCACGGCCGTGACCTGCACGCTGCCGCCGCGCGCAGCGGGCTCGATGCCGTGGCGCACGGCGTTCTCGACCAGCGGTTGAAGCACCAGCGGTGGCACGCGGGCGGCGTGCACGCGCGGGTCGATGTCCCAGGTCACGGCCAGGCGCGGGCCGAAGCGCACCTGCTCGATGCCCAGGTAGTGGCGCGCCAGTTCCACCTCCTCCTGCAGCGACACCGAGGCGCCGACTTCGGCAAGCGCAACGCGGAAGAGCTCGGCCAGGTCTTCCAGCACCGCCTCGGCGCGCGCCGGGTCGACACGCACCAGCGCCAGCGCGGTGTTCAGCGCGTTGAAGAGAAAGTGCGGCCGGATGCGCGACTGCAGCTCGGCCAGCCGCGCGCTGGCGTTGGCCGGGTGCCAGATGCGCGCGCGCAGGTCGAGCCAGGCCCACAGCAGCGCGGCGAAACCGACACCGCCCAGGCCCACGGCCGCGAGCTTGAGCGCGTGGCCCTCGCCGGCCAGGCCGGCCCAGGCCAGCGGCCACCAGGCCAGCAGCGCCGCCGCCGCGCCCAGGGCCAGCACGGCGGCGGCGCGCGCGGCGGTGCCCAGGGCGCGCAGCGGCCGGCGCAAGGCACACACCGCCACCAGCCACAGCAAGGTGCCGGCGACGCCGCCGAAGGCCAGCACGGCCTGCCGCGCACCCCAGGCCGCCACCGTATCGGCGCCCCCCAGCGCGGCAATCGCCAGCGCGCCCTGCACCAACAGCACGGCGCGCAGCGCCAGCGCGGGGTGGCAGACGTCGAAGCTGGCAGCCACCTGGGCCTGCAGGCGGCCGCGCTCGTCGGCCAGCGGGTCGAAACGCGTGGCCGCGAAGCCGGTGCTCGCCATGTCCGATGGCCGCGCGCTGTCGGGCCACAGGCTGGCCGGCCGGGTGGCCGTGGCCTCGAAGTCGGGTTCGGTCGGTGCCGGGGTGGTCATGGGCATGGGCACGGGGGGGGTGCCCGGATAATACGGAGCTTCCCCCCAAGCACCCGTCCATCGCGGCGCCCCAGCATGTCCGATCACCGCTCTTCCGACCCCCTGGCCAACAAGCAGCAGGCCTGGTCTGCGCTGTTCAGCGAGCCCATGAGCGAACTGGTGCAGCGCTACACCGCCAGCGTCGGCTTCGACCAGCGCCTGTGGCGCGCCGATGTCGAAGGCAGCCTGGCGCATGCCGAGATGCTGGCCGCGCAGGGCGTGATCGCCGCGCAGGACCTTGCCGACATCCAGCGTGGCATGGCGCAGATCGTCGCGGAGATCGAGTCCGGCAAGTTCGAGTGGAAGCTGGCACTGGAAGACGTGCACCTCAACATCGAGGCCCGCCTGACCACGCTGGTCGGCGACGCCGGCAAGCGCCTGCACACGGGCCGCAGCCGCAACGACCAGGTGGCCACCGACGTGCGCCTGTGGCTGCGCGGCGAGATCGACAAGCTCGCGCGCCTGCTGGCGGCGATGCAGCTCGCGCTGGTGGAACTGGCCGCCGGGCACACCGACACCGTGATGCCCGGCTTCACCCACATGCAGGTGGCGCAGCCGGTGAGTTTTGCCCACCACCTGCTGGCCTACGTGGAGATGTTCGCGCGGGACGCCGAACGGCTGGCCGACGTGCGCAAGCGCGTCAACCTGCTGCCGCTGGGCGCCGCCGCGCTGGCCGGCACCAGCTACCCGCTGGACCGCGAACGCGTGGCGAAGACGCTGGGCTTCGACGGTGTGTGCCGCAACAGCCTGGACGCCGTGAGCGACCGCGACTTCGCGCTCGAGTTCAGCAGCTTCGCGGCCATCACCATGGTGCACATCTCGAGGCTGAGCGAGGAGATCGTGCTCTGGATGAGCCAGAACTTCGGCTTCATCGACCTCGCCGACCGCTATTGCACCGGCAGTTCCATCATGCCGCAGAAGCGCAACCCCGACGTCGCCGAACTGGCGCGCGGCAAGAGCGGCCGCGTGGTGGGCCACCTGATGGCGCTGCTGACGCTGATGAAGGGCCAGCCGCTGACCTACAACAAGGACAACCAGGAAGACAAGGAGCCGCTGTTCGACACCGTCGACACGCTGGCCGACACGCTGCGCATCATGGCCGAGATGGTGGGCGGCATCACGGTGAAGAAGGACGCGATGGAGCGTGCCGCGCTCAAGGGCTACGCCACCGCCACCGACCTGGCCGACTACCTGGTGAAGAAGGGCCTGCCCTTTCGCGACGCCCACGAGGCCGTGGCCCACGCCGTGAAGGTGGCGCTGCAGCAGGGCGTGGACCTGGCCGAGCTGCCGCTGGCCACGCTGCAGGGTTTCAACGCCGCGATCGGCGACGACGTGTTCGAGGTGCTGACGCTGCGCGGCTCGCTCGCCGCGCGCAACGTGCTGGGCGGCACCGCGCCGGCCCAGGTGCTGGCGCAGGTGGCCAGGCACCGCAGCCGCCTCGCCGGCGGCTGATTCAGCCCGCGGCCAACGGCGAACGGATCAGGTCGCCGACGGCGGCGCGGCGTCGGCCGGCTGCCCCCGGGCCGAAGACCACGCGCCACGCGCCGGGCGCCTGCTGGCGCCAGACCGCGCTGAAGCGCGCGATGGCGTGGCCCGTGGCATCGAGCACCGGGCCGGTGCACCGTGCCAGCGTGCCGTCGTCGAGCACCTGCACCTGGTCGGGCGCCCACGCAAACGGTGCCGCGGGCGCGTCGAAGCGGGCCTTCCGGCCCGCCGCCACGGTGGCCTTGCCGCGCCGCATTTCACCGCCGCACTTCACTGCCGCACTGCACCGCCGCCGAAGAATACCGCCGAGTCGGACAGCAGCGCCGTGAAGGCCGCGTGGTCACGTTCGGCCGTGCTGCGCGCGAACGCCGTCTCGGCAGCGCGCACCTGAGCGGCCAGCGCCGCGATCTCGGCGGCCGTCATGGCGCGGCGGCCGCGAGCGGCGCCTCTTGGGCCGGCGGGCACGGCCGCGGCGCCGGGCGCGAAGACGGCGTGGTGGCTCGCATGCCGCGCGCCTTCAGCGGAAGCTGATGCGCGTGGCGTCGACGCTGCGCCGGTCGGCCGCGAGCACGCCACGCACTTCGACGCGCCGCCCCACGGTGAGCTGGGCAGCGGTGCCGTTCTCGTAGCGCAGGTCGGTGCGCGTGGTGTTCACGGTGACGCCGCGCACCACGAAACCGCCGCCGCCGGCCGCCACGGCGGTGATGGAACCCTCGATCTCGAAGCCCCGGTTGCGCACCTCGTCGTCGCTCTTGATGACCACGCGCGTGGCGCGCAGCACACCACCGCGCAGGTTGCCTTCGACCTCGACGCGCACGCCTGCGGCCAGGCCGGCGCCGCCGCCGAGGCCGGCGCCGCTGGCGTCGACGAGACGGCCGTTGACGCTGAACGACGTCGCCGAGCCGAAGGCCGTGATCAGGCCCTCGACCTTCACGTCGTCGGCGTCTGCCCAGGGGCGCAGCGCGGTGCCGAACGAGCGCACCACCCAGCGCGGTGTCGGCAGCAGCTCGGCCTCCAGGCGCAGGCGCACGAATTGGCCCGCCGCCAGCCCCGCCGGCACGCCGCTGGCACCGGCATAGCGGTAGCTCACGCTGCCCACGCGCAGCGTCTGGGCGGTGGTGTCGACGGCGGCCAGCGGGCCACGCAGCCGCAGCCCCAGTGCCACGGCCGCCGGTTCGACCCGCGTCGCGCGGTAGCGCTGCGCGGCCGCGTCGAACACGGCGTAGATCTCCACCGGCTGGCCGGTGTTCAGCCCGGCGAGGCCGCCGTTCAGGCCCTCGTCGAAGACCGTGCTCGCGTCCACCGTCACGCGCTGGCCCAGCAGCGTGAAGCTGCCGCCGGCGACGTCAACCAGGCCGACCGGGCCCGAAAGTTCGCTCTCGAAGCGGATGCGGTTGGCCGTGGCCGTGGCACCCGTGGCGGCGTTGGTGATGGCCGAGCTGTCGATGTCCACCGTCATGCCCAGGCGCAGTTCGTCGCGCGAGCGGCGCTGGCCGTCGAGGTCTTCGACCTCGGCGTTCCTGTCGTCGAAGCGCACACCGCCGACGATGACCGAGCCGAAACCGGTGATCGGCCCCGACGCGAAGCCGCCGGTGCCGCCGCTGCCTACGCCGCCGCCGCCGCAACCGGCCACCAGGGCGGCCGCCGCCAGCAGCGCCAGGGCCCCGGCGAGCAGGCCGCGCGGCGAAGTCGAAGGGAAGGTCGTGAACATGTGCAGCTTCATCTCATTTCTTTCGCGGGGCGCGCGGCCGGGCCGGCTCGCGCGGGGCGGGTGCCGTGTCGGCGCCCTCGTGATACGAGTACAGGCCCACGCGCAGGCGCCCCGTGGCGGGCGGCTGCAGCGCGGCGTCGGCCTCGACGCGCGCTTCCAGCGCCGGCACCAGCGTCTGCAGCAGCGTCTGCCACAGCGCGCGCACGGCGGGGCGCACCGAGGCGATGGACTCGGCCGACAAGCCGTCGGCGAACACCGCCTGCTCGAAGTGTGCATGGTCGTCGCCGTCGATCACGTTGGCCACCGCGGCGCGCAGGTGGTCGCCGACGTTGTCGCCCAGGAAGGCCAGCTGGCGCGCGAGGTCGCCGTGCGCCACGAAAATCTCGCGCACGAGGCGCACGGTGTCGGTGGCCTCGTCCCACTGCGCCAGGCCCAGGCGGCAGAGCTCGTCGAGCAGGCTGCGGGCGTGCACGTCGCGCGTCACGCCCTGGGCCAGGCTCTCGAAACTGGGCGCCGGGCCCAGGCGCGGCAGCACGGCGGCCTCGCCGTCGGCGCCGCGGTAGGGCGGCTGCGAGTGCCAGTGCGTGAAGACCTCGCTGGCCACCGAGCGGGCGCGTGGTGCCGCGCCAGCCTGGCGCGCCCGCGCTGTCTGCACCAGGCGCGTCACCTCGCGCCGGTTGATGCCGGTGGTGGTGGCGATACGGCTGACCTTGCGGTGCTCGGGCAGCCCCGGGTGGGCGCGCGCGGCGGCCTGCACGAAGGCCAGGCGCAGCATCTCTTCCGCTTCGGCAAAGGGCAGGCCACGCGCCACGCCCAGGCGCGCCACCGACGCCATCAGCCCGGCCAGCGCCTCGTGCAGCGCGGGCTGCTCGGGGCCGCTGCCGGGCGGCGCGGGGGCGGCGTCATCTAGGGGGTCCATGTCAAGGGGGCGGGCCGCCCGCACTGTAGCGGGCGGCCCGCGGTCTCAACGCCAGACCGTCACTTGAACTCGACGCGACGGGCTTCGAGGCGCGTGCGGTCGGTGCTGAGCACGCCGCGCACTTCCACGCGCCGGCCGTTGGCCAGCGTGGCTTCGACGCCGTCGCGCCACTCGACGGTGCCGCCGTACCAGACGGTGACACCGCGCAGCGCGAAGGTCTTGTCGGTGGTGTTGAGGTTGCCCAGTTCGCCGCGCAGCTCGAGCTGGCGCTGGAACTGCGGGCGATGCTCCTCTACCTCGACCTTGGTCGCCACGAGCACGCCGTTGGTCACCGTGCCTTCGACCTCGACCTTCGCGCCCAGCGCCACGCCCGCCGTGCCGTCGGGGAAGCTGGCCGCGCTGGCATCCACCGGCAGGCCGTTGACGCTGAAGGCGGCGGTGGACGTGAAGGCAGTGATCATCCCCTCCAGATGCGCCTCGCCCGAGCGGTCGGGCAGGCGCAGGCCGCCGCGCAGTGCGGTGGCCACCCAGGCGCCGTTGACCTGCGTCGTCTGCAGCCGCACGCGCACGATCTGGCCGTTGGTCAGCCCCGGCGGCACCGTCGCCGCGGGCAGGCCGGTGTAAGAGATCAGCTGGCCGTTGAGGGTGAAGGTCTTGGCCGTGGTGTCGAGGTTGGCGATCTGGCCGCGCAGCTTGTAGGCGGACGCAGCGTCTTCGGCCTCGATGCGCGTGGCCACGACGCGGCCATTGGCCGGGTCGAGGATGCCGTAGACCTCGACCACCTGCCCCGCCCTCAGGGCCGACAGGCCGCCGGCCAGGGTTTCGTCGAACAGCGTGCTGGTGTTGACGAGCACCGTCTGGCCCAGCACCTGCACGGTGGCGGCGGCAGTGTCTATGGTGCCGACGGGGCCGACGATCTCGCTGCCCAGGCGGATGCGCAGCGCCAGCGCGCTGGCGTCGGCGCGGTTCACGGCGCCGGCGTCCAGCGCCACCATCATGCCCAGCCTGAGCCGGTTGCGGTCGAAGGCGACATCGTCTTCGTCGACAAACGCGGCGCGGCTGTCGTCGAAGCGCACGCCGCCGACGATCACCGAGCCGAAGCCCGTGATGGCGCCCAACGTGAAGGTGCTGGCCGTCGTCGGCGCAGCCGGTGTGGCGGTGGCGACGGGCGCGGCGCCGTCACCCCCACCGCCACAGGCAGCGAGCAGCGCGGCAGCAGCCACGCCGGTGACGGTGAACAGGGCCTGGCGACGGGTGGGGTGGTTCAGGTTGGACATTTGAAAGCTCCCGGTTGGCGCGGCGGCCAAGGCGGCCATCGCATGGCTGAACTATAAATGTGCAACTCGCACATTTGTATCAAGAATTGTATCTGTGGGTATGCAACCGTCACAGGCTTGGCGGGCGTTACGCTCGCGCCGCACGCCACCACACCATGCCGCCACGCCGCTGGATCGCCCACCTCGACATGGACGCCTTCTACGCGTCGGTCGAGCTGCTGCGTTACCCCGAGCTGGCCGGCCTGGCCGTGGTCATCGGCGGCGGCCGGCGTCACCAGCCCGTGCTGCGCCCCGACGGCACGCGACAGTTCGCCACCCTGGCCACCTATGCCGGGCGCGGTGTCGTCACTACCGCCACGTATGCGGCGCGCGATTTCGGCGTGCACTCGGGCATGGGGCTGATGAAGGCCGCCGCGCTGGCGCCGCAGGCCGTGCTGCTGCCGGTGGACTTCGAACAGTACCGCCACTACTCGCGCGAGTTCAAGGCCGCGGTGGCCGAGGTGGCGCCGGTGATCGAGGACCGCGGCATCGACGAGATCTACATCGACCTCGGCCAGGTGCCCGGCGCGCAGGACGCCGTGGGCCACGACCCGCACGGCGGCGTGCGCGCGGTGGCGCAGGACATCCGCAACAACGTGCGTCGGCGCACCGGCCTGTCCTGCTCGATCGGCGTGACGCCGAACAAGCTGTTGGCCAAGATCGCCAGCGAGCTCGACAAACCCGACGGCCTGACGCTGCTCACGCACGACGACCTGCCCACGCGCGTCTGGCCCCTGGGCGTGCGCCGCATCAACGGCATCGGGCCCAAGGCGGCGGCCAGGCTCGCGGCGCTGGGCATACAGACCATAGGCCAGCTGGCGCAGCGCGAGCCGGCGGCGCTGGTGGAACACTTCGGCCGCAGCTACGGCCGCTGGCTGCACGAGGCGGCGCACGGCATCGACGACCGCGCGGTGCAGACGCGCGGTGAGCCGGTGTCGATGAGCCGCGAGACCACCTTCGACCGCGACCTGCACGCGGTGCGCGACCGCGAGGCGCTCACCACCATCTTCACGCAGCTGGCCGAGCAGGTGGCCACCGACCTGCAGCGCAAGGGCTACGCCGGGCGCACCATAGGCATCAAGCTGCGTTTCGACGACTTCAGGACCGTGACGCGCGACCTCACGCTGCCGCGCCCCGTGGCCGACGCCGCGGCCATACGCCACGCCGCCGGCCTGTGCCTGAAGCGTGTCGACCTGACGCGGCGGCTGCGCCTGCTGGGCGTGCGCGCCGGTTCGCTGATGCGTGTGTAGCGCAAGCCCCGCCCTCGCCTGCCGGCAGCCGGCAAGGTACAGGCGCTAGCATGCGCCGCCTGAGGAGAGCCCCACCACCATGACCGTCATCACCACCATCGAAGACCTGCGCGTGCTGGCCAAGAAGCGCGTGCCGCGCATGTTCTACGACTACGCCGACAGCGGCAGCTGGACCGAAGGCACCTACCGCGCCAACAGCGATGACTTCCAGGCGATCAAGCTGCGCCAGCGTGTGGCCGTGAACATGGAAAACCGCAGCACGGCCACGAAGATGGCGGGCGTGGACGTGAAGATGCCGGTGTGCATCGCGCCGGTGGGCCTGACGGGCATGCAACACGCCGACGGCGAGATCCACGCCGCGCGCGCGGCCGAGAAGTTCGGCATCCCGTTCACGCTGTCGACGATGAGCATCTGCTCGATCGAGGACATCGCCCAGCACACCAGCGCGCCCTTCTGGTTCCAGCTCTACATGATGCGCGACCGCGACGCGATGACGAAGATGATCCAGCGCTGCAAGGTCGCCAAGTGCAGCGCGCTGGTGCTGACGCTGGACCTGCAGGTCATAGGCCAGCGCCACAAGGACCTGAAGAACAAGCTGCGCGCCTCGGTCATCCCATCGCTGGGCAACATGCTCGACATCGCCACCCGGCCGCGCTGGGTACTGGGCATGATGGGCACGCGGCGCCACACCTTCCGCAACCTCGTCGGCCACGTCAAGGGCGTCAGCGACATGGCGTCGCTGTCGGCCTGGACCAACGAGCAGTTCGACCCGCGCCTGAACTGGGACGACGTGGCCTGGGTCAAGGCGCAATGGGGCGGCAAGCTGATCCTCAAGGGCATCATGGACGCCGAGGACGCCGAGCTCGCCGTGAAGAGCGGCGCCGACGCCATCGTCGTCAGCAACCACGGCGGGCGCCAGCTCGACGGCGCGCCCAGCAGCATCGCGGCGCTGCCGGCCATCGTCGGCGCGGTGGGCGACAAGATCGAGGTGTGGATGGACGGCGGCATCCGCAGCGGCCAGGACGTGCTCAAGGCCTGGGCGCTGGGTGCACGCGGCACCATGATCGGCCGTGCCATGGTCTACGGCCTGGGTGCGATGGGCGAGGCCGGCGTGACCAAGGCGCTGCAGATCATCCACAAGGAACTCGACATCACGATGGCCTTCTGCGGCCACACCGACATCCGCACCGTCGACCGCGCCATCCTGCTGCCGGGCACCTACCCCGTGGCCTGAGCGCCTGTGCCTGCGGCCGGGGCCGGCGTCAGGCGGCCGGCCGGCGCTGATCGGGGCGCAGTGGCGGCGCCAGGCAGGCGGCGGCGACGTCGCCGTCCACCGGCTGCCCGGCGGCGTCGACCAGCGGCAGCTCGAAGTCGTTCCAGCCGCGCACGCCGGTCTTCAGCGACAGCACGGCGGTGTAGCCCAGGGCCTGCATGACGTCGGCGGCCAGCAGCGAGCGGTTGCCCGAGCGGCACACCAGCACGATGGGCCGCGCCCGGCCCGCGGCCAGCACCGGGTGGGTCTCGTCGTAGTCCCATTCGCAGGCCTGCTCGAGCACGCCGCGCGGCACGTGCAGCGAGCCGGCGATGTGCGCGAGCGCGAACTCGTCGGCCTCGCGCACGTCGACGAGCAGCGGCGCCGACGCCGCGGCCAGCCGTTCTCGAAGGTCCCAGGGCATGACCTCGGCGACGCGGCTGCGCGCCTCGGCCAGCAGGTCCTTGTAGCGTTTCATCGGCGGCGTGCGGCGCGGCCTCTCAGCGCACACCGAGCTTGAAGGCGATCATCGCGCGCAGCTTGTTCGGCAGCACGGGCTTGATCAGCAGGTGGTAGTCGTGCGTCACGGCCTCGTCCTCGTGGCCACCCAGGCTGCTGCCGGTGATGACGATGGCCGGCAGCTTGCGCTCGGGCCAGCGCGCGCGCATGGCCACCATGGCCTCGATGCCGGTGCGGCCCTCGGGCAGGCGGTAGTCGACGAGCTGCAGGTCGGGCGGCGCGATGCCGGGCGTGGCCAGCCAGGCCCGCAGCGCCGCGATGGTGTCGAAGGCGATGACGCGCGCGCCCCAGGCCTGCAGCACGACCACCAGGCCTTCTCGCACCGCGGCCTCGTCCTCGACGACGACGATGAGGCGCCCGTCCAGCGTCAGGCCTATGGGCAGCTTGACCGAGGTCGAGGCCGCGTCGAGGCCGCCGCGCTGCACCTTGCCGGGCGGCAGCTCGAGACTGAACACCGTGCCGTGGCCGGCGCGCGAGCGCACCGTGATCGGCGCCTCGAGCAGCCCGGCCAGGCGCTTGACGATGGCCAGGCCCAGCCCCAGTCCCTTGCGCTGGTGGGCCTCGAGCGGCCGGTTGGCGTGGACCTGGAAGAACTCGTCCCAGATGCGCGGCAGGCTGGCCTCGGCGATGCCGATGCCGCTGTCCCAGACCTGCAGCAGCAGGCGCGGGCCGGCCGCGGTGTGGCGCAGGCGGCAGCTGACCAGCACGCCGCCGTCGTCGGTGTAGCGGATGGCGTTGCTGACCAGGTTGCGCAGCACGCGCTCCAGCAGCACCGGGTCGGCATGGGCGATGAGCTGTTCGCCGCGAAAGCTCAGCATCAGGCCCTTCTCGAAGGCCACCGGCTCGAAGTGCAGGCGCAGGCGCTGGAAGAGGTCGCGCAGCCGCACCGGCGCCGGGTTGACGTCGACGCCGCCGGTGTCGATGCGCGTGATGTCGAGCAGCTCGCCGAACAGGCCCTCCAGCGCGTCGACGCTCTCGTTGATGCTGTTCACGAGGCTGGCCACCTCGGGGTCGTGGCTGCGCTGGCGCAGCGCCTCGGCGAACAGCCCCATGGCGTGCAGCGGCTGGCGCAGGTCGTGGCTGGCGGCGGCGAAGAACTGCGTCTTGGCGCCGTTGGCGGCCTCGGCGGCGCGGCGGGCCTCGTCGGCCAGCCGGCGCGCTTCTTCGGTGGCCGCCATCTCGGCCTGCAGGCGGTCGGCCAGTTCATCGGTGCGCGCCTTCAAGGTGATGGCCAGGCCCAGCGCGCTGCCGTAGGTGCGCGCCATCAGCACGGTGATGCAGAACAGCAGCGTCAGGATGACCGCCAGTCCCATGTGCCACGGCTGGCTGGTGTCGCTGGCGATGCGCACGATGGTTGGGGTGAGCACGAGGCCGATGAAGGCCAGGAACACCCGCGCCTGCGTCGCCAGCAACTGCACCGAGACCACGCAGTACGAGTAGACGATGAAGATCAGCGACACCGTGTGGTACAGCGTGCCCAGGCCCCAGAACAGCCACGCGGCCAGGCCCCAAGCGGCCGCCTGCACCAGCACCAGGGCCTTCCAGCTCGAGCGCCAGGCCCACAGGGTCTGGTCGTCGGCGGCGGGCTGGCGGCGAAACCGCAGGTAGTGCGCCAGGCGCAGCAGCCACAGCAGACAACCCAGCGCCAACCAGCCACCCAGCAGCAGCGGGTCGGCCAGCGACCCGAAGATGACGGCGACCAGGCACATGCCGATGAGATGGCCGGTCAGCGTCACCGGCGTCTGCACGTAGAGGGCGCGGATGTGGTCCACATCGCCATGCCGGTGCGCCACCGACGGCGCCGGCCGCGGCGCGGCCGGCGGCACGGCCGTCAGGGCGCCTGCCGGCAGTTCAGTCGGGCTCATCGGATGCGCACCGTCCACCGGGCGACTTCAGCGCGGCGGCAGCCGCCACGCGAACGAGCTGCCCTGGCCCTGCGTCATCTGGCTCACCGCCAGCACGGCCTGCGTGCGCGAGCTGACACCCAGCGCTCGCAGCACCGCGGCGACGTGGTCCTTCACGGTCTCCACCGACAGGTTGAGCTGGCGCGCGATGAGCTTGTTGGGCAGCCCCTGCAGCAGCAGCGAAAGCACCTCGCCCTGGCGCGGCGTGAGCCCGATCTCGGCCATGGTGGGCACCCTCTGGTGCGGCTCGGCGCGCACCGACGGGCCCAGCGGCGCCCCGTTGCCGGCGTGCGCCGAGGGGGTGTCACCCAGCGCGCGCATCACGCCCGGCACGGTGTCGCCCGGAACCGGCTCGCCCAGGTGCAGCTCGCGGCTGAAGTTCAGCCCCAGCATCGAAGGCGGCACGTACATCGCCCCGTCCATCACCATGCTCAGCGCCTCGTGCAGCTCGGCGTGCGAGCTGCGCTTGGGCACGTAGCCCATGGCACCGCTGTCGATGGCACGGATGACGTCGCTGGTGCGGTCGGAGGCCGACACCACCACCACGGGCACGGCCGGATAGGCGGCGCGAAACTCGACCAGCACGTCGAAGCCGTCGGCGTCGCCCAGGGCCAGGTCGAGCATCACGAGGTCGAAGTCGGCGTTGTCGCGCAGCGCCGCACGCGCCGCGGCGGCGCTGTCCACGCCGACCACGGTGGTGTCGTTGCCGACGCGCTGTATGACCTGCTGCAGCGCCGAGAGCACCAGCGGGTGGTCGTCTACCAGCAGCACCTTCATGTTGCCTCCCAGCCAGGAATGAACCGATTTTGAGTCCCTGCCCGCCGGCCCCTGCCTCCCCAGTAAGGGGGTGCAGGCGGCACGCCGTCAGACGAAACGCCGCGACACCGTCTCGGCGACGCAGGCCGGTTTGGCCGCGCCCTCGAGTTCGATGCTAACCCGCACGGTGAGCTGCGCGCCGCCCTCCAGCGCCTCGTAGGCCAGCAGCCTGAAGTGCCCGCGCAGCCGGCTGCCCACCGTCACCGGCGCCATGAAGCGCACGCGGTTCAGGCCGTAGTTGACGCCCATGCGCACATCGGCTATGGCCAGCCCGCTGGCAAACATCAGCGGCACCAGGCTCAATGTGAGGAAGCCGTGGGCCACGGTGGCACCGAAGGGCCCGGCCGCCGCGCGCTCGGCGTCGGTGTGGATCCACTGGTGGTCGCCGGTGGCCTGGGCGAAGAGGTCGATGCGCGTCTGGTCCATGGCCACCCAGTCGCTGCAGCCGATGTCCTGGCCGACCAGCGCCTGCAAACCGGCCAGCGTGGCGTGGTGCTTCAAGCCCCCGGCCCCGCCACTTTCAGGCCACCCAGGCGCTGAGCGGCGCCCACTGCTCGAGGTCGCGCTCGACGCGGCTGGGGGCCACGTCCCACAGCGTGAGGCCGCGCGCCGCGAGCTGCACGTAGTTCTGCGTGTCGCGCAGCCAGGCCACCACCGGCAGCGGCAGCGTGCCCAGGTAGCTGTGCAGCTGCTCGTTGGCACGGGTGTGCTCACGCACGCGCATGCCCACCAGCGCCAGCTTGACCACCTGGCCGCGCCGGTGCTCACGCAACTGCTGCACGAAGGCATGCGTGGCCTGGATGTCGAAGAGGCTGGGCTGCAGCGGGATCAGCAGGCGGTCGGCGATCTTCATCACCGCGTCCAGCCGCCTGCCGTGCAGGCCGGCCGGCGTGTCGAGCACGACATGGGTGGCGGTCTTGGGCGGGCGCACGATGTCGCCGCCGCCGACGTCCCAGCCCATGATGGCGGGCAGTTGCGGCGCCACGCGGGCCCGCTGGTCCAGCCACTGCCGGCTGGACTGCTGGCGGTCGACGTCGCCCAGCATCACGGCCCGGCCCGCCGCCGCCAGGCAGCCGGCGATGTTGGTCGCCAGCGTGCTCTTGCCGACGCCACCCTTGGGGTTGGCGACCACGATGACGGGCATGCTGTCCTCCTGCTGCGGGCTCTGGTCTTGCCGGCTATGGTAGCCGCGGCGCCGGCACGGTCAGCGCAAGCCGTCGTAGAGCAGCTTCACGCCGGTCAGGAACATGCCGGCGTAGGCCAGCCGGTAGAACAGCGCCGCGCTGACGCGTTTCGTCAGCCACACGCCGGCCCACACGCCCAGCGGCGCCAGCGGCATCAGCAGCAGCGCGGTGAACATGTTGCGCGCATCGATGAGCCCCAGCCAGGCATAGGGCCCGATCTTGGACAGGTTGACGACGCCGAAGTACACCGCCATGGTCGCCGCCAGCTCGCGCGGCGGCAGCTTGAGCGGCAGCAGGTAGGCGCTGATCGGTGGCCCGCCGGCGTGCGCCACGAAGCTGGTGAAGCCCGACACCGTGGCGCAGGCCGAGCCCACCCAGCCCGGCGGCGGCGGCCCGCCCGGACGCGGCGGGAACAGCAGCCGCTGCGCCAGGAAGGCCAGCGTCAGCGCGCCCAACACGCCGGCCACGGCCTGCGTGGTGAAGAGGCCGAAGATCAGCGTGCCGATCACCGTGCCCAGCAGCGCCCAGGGCAGCAGGTGCCGCACCAGCGCCTGGTGGCGCTCGCGCCAGAGCTGCTGCAGCCCGGTGGCGTCCATCGCCAGCAGCAGCGGCAGCATGATGGCCGCGGCCTGCGGCACCGGCAGCGTCAGCGCCATCATCGGCGTGGCCAGTGAGCCGAAGCCGCTGGCAAAGCCGCTCTTGGACAGCCCGGTGATCAGCACCGCGGGCACGGCGACGGCGTAGAACCACGGATCCTGGATGACAGGCAGAGAAGCAAGCACGTGAGGGCGGGGCCTGTCGGTTGGGCAGGGGCCGGCAGCCGAGGCCGGCGCCGGCCGCGCGCCGCGCCACAGCGGTGGCGCGGGCGGCGCGGCGACAATTCTCGGATGTTCCAGCCTTCCCAGTCCGACGTACGGCGATTCTTCTGCGCCGCCCACGCCAAGCAGCGCCAAGGCCGCCCGCTCGACCCCATGGAGGCCATCGCCGCCGACTGGATCACCCAGCACCCCGAGTACGACGTCGACCTGGCCGACGAGGCCGCGGCGCTGGCCGCCGTCTACAGCGTCGACGACGGGCGCGCCAACCCCTTCCTGCACCTGTCGATGCACATCAGCATCCACGAGCAGGTGGCGATCGACCAGCCCAGCGGCATCCGCCAGGCCGTCGAGCTGCTGGCCGCCAGGCGCAACTCGCTGCACGCCGCCCACCACGAGGTGATGGAGTGCCTGGGCGAGATGATCTGGACCTCGCAGCGCAGCGGCCTGCCACCCGACGGCCCGGCCTACATCGCCGCCGTGCGCCGGCGCGCCACACGCTGAGTCGCCGTGAAGGAACCCGGCGCGCCGGGGGCCGCGGCCGCTACTTCAGCGTCACCCACGGCACCTCGAGCCAGTTGTCGGCGCGGTGCACGACCTCGACGTTGCTGCGCGCGGCCCAGGGGATGACCTGGCGGTGCAGCGGGATCAGGTGCACCTGGTCGCTGTACTCGCGCAACGCCGCCTTCACCAGCGCCTCGCGCTTCTTCGCGTCGGGCTCGGTGCTGGAGGCCGCCGCCAGCGCCTCGAACTTGTCGTTCTTCACGCGACCCCAGTTGTAGAAACCGACGCCCTGCGGGCCCGGCGCGCGCATCACCGGCGTCAGCGTGGTCTCGGCGTCGGTGACCGCGCCGCCCCAGCCCAGCAGGTAGAGGCTGGTGTCGCCGCGCTCCATCTTCGGGAACCACAGCGCACGCGGCTGCGCGTTGACCTTGATCCTGAGCTTGATCTGCGACCACATCGCGGCCAGCGCGATGCAGATCTCCTCGTCGTTGACGTAGCGGTTGTTGGGGCAGTCCAGCGTGACCTCGAAGCCGTCGGCGTAGCCCGCCGCGGCCATCAGCGCGCGTGCCTTGGCGAGGTCGAAAGGCAGCCGGGCCTCGAAGCCGGCATCGCTGTAGTGCGCCAGCGGGCTGGGCAGTACGCTGCCGGTGGGCAGGCTCAGGCCGTTCATCAGCTTGCTGCGCATCGTCTCGATGTCGACGGCGTGGTACATCGCCTGGCGCACGCGCAGGTCCTTGAACGGGTTGCGGCCCTTCACGCTGCCGTAGAGCAGCTCGCTGCGCGACTGGTCCATGCCGATGAAGACAGCGCGGTTCTCGGGCCCCTCGATCACCTTCACGCCGGCGGTGCGGCGCAACCGCGGCACGTCGCGCGGCGCGGGGTCGATGACGAAGTCGATCTCGCCCGAGACCAGCGCCGCCAGCCGCGTGGCGTCGTTGGCGATGCTGTTGAAGACGATGGCCTGCACGTTGCCCGTGCGGCGGCCCGCGGCCTCGCCCCACCAGCCCGGGTGGCGCTGGTAGGTGGTGCGCGTGCCGGGCTGCCGGCTCTGCAGCGTGAACGCACCGGTGCCGTTGGCATGAAAGCCGGCGTAGCTCTCTTCCTTGTTCTTGAAGTCGAGCGGGCGCGTCACGCCATGCTTCTCGCACCAGGCCTTGTTCATGATGAACACGGTGGCCAGCTGCTGCAGGAACACCGGGTTGACGCGCGGCAGCCGGAACTCCACCGTGGTGGCGTCCAGCGCCACGGGTGTGCCCAGCGCGTTGGCATAGACGGCGACGTTGGACGTCGGCTGCTGCGCACGCTGGATCGAGAAGACGACGTCGTCGGCACTCAAGGGCGCACCGTCGTGGAACTTCACGCCCGGGCGCAGCCTGAAGCGCCAGCGCTGCGGGCCGGCCTGCTCCCAGGCCGTGGCCAGCCCGGGCACCAGGTTCAGTTCGCGATCACGCCGCACCAGCGTCTCGTAGACCTGGCCGTTCATGGTGTTGGTCAGGCCCTCGTTCTGGGCGTGCGGGTCCATGGTCAGCGCATCGCCCTGGCTGGCCCAGCGCAGGGTCTGCGCGGCGGCGGGCAGGCTCGCCGCGAGCGTGCACCACAGCATGCCGGCCAGGGCCAGCAGGGGCGCGCGACGCCGCGCGGCGGACAAGCGAATCTTCATCGGGCCTCCTGGCAAGCAGGACGCCAGTGTAGGCAGCGACGGCTGCCGCGCTCGCGCTTCGCTCAGCGGCCGCGGCGGCGCAGCACCTCGGGGTCGGCCCAGAGTTCGTCGAGGTTGCCGAAACCGCTGGCATCCTCGGTGTGGCGGCCGACGATGCGGTCGTTGCAGCCGGCGCGCGCCAGGTCCAGCCGCTGCGGCGCGATGCGCAGCTGCGAACGCAGCGAGTAGAACGCCATCACCACCGGCGCCACCATGTTGCCCGGCGTCTGCTCGGCCACGATGGCCACGCGCTGCGACGCCAGCTTCACCAGCGAGCCCGTCGGGTAGATGCCCAGGCTCTGCACGAAGGCCGTGAACAGCGTGGTGTCGAACTGGCCCTTCCACGACGCCATGCGGGCGATCGACTCGGCCGGGTCCCAGCCGTCCTTGTAGGGTCGGTTGGAGGTGATGGCGTCGTAGACGTCGCAGATCGCCCCCATGCGCGCCAGGCGCGACAGTTGCTCGGGCGGCAGCCGGCGCGGGTAGCCGGCGCCGTCTATGCGCTCGTGGTGGTTGAGCACCACGTCCAGCATCTCCGGCGTGGCGCCCTGGCCCTCCAGCAGCACGCCGTGGCCACGCTCGGGGTGGCTGCGGATGACCGCGAACTCGGCGTCGGTCAGCTTGCCGGGCTTGTTCAGGACCTCCAGGGGCATCAAGGCCTTGCCGATGTCGTGCATCAGGCCGGCCTGGCCGGCCGTCCGGCACTCATCGACGCTCATGCCGATCTGGCGCCCCAGCGCCACCATCAGCGCGCACACGGCCACCGAGTGCATGTAGGTATAGCCGTCCTTCGTCTTCAGCCGCGCCAGACTGACCAGGGCGCCGGGGTTGCGCAGGATGGAGCTGGAGATGTCGTCGACGAGGTCGAGGCAGCCGCTGGCGTCAATGGTCTTGCCCATGCGGGCCTCGCCGAACATGGCCACCACCGCCTCGCGGCCACGGTCGCAGATGGCGGCCGCCTCCTTCATTTCGGCGGCCATCGATCTCGGCGCGGTGCCGGCCCCCGCAGGCTCTCGCGTGGCGCAGTGTGGCGCGGCAGCCGGCTCGGCCACGGGCGGCGCCGTTCCCGGGCCCGGCTGCGGCGCGGGTGCGCCGACGACGGGCTCGGCCACGTCCAGCCCCAGGCCAGGGTCAATCCAGCACTCGGTCAGGCCGCTGTCCTGCAGGCGCCTGAGGTCGTCGGTGTTGTCGAGCCGGAAGCGCGTCTTCCAGAAGGGGTGGTCCATCCACCTGCCTTCCAGCCTGTGCACATGCATGCCGAGGCGCAAGCGGTCAACGGGAATCTTCTTCAGCATGTTCGGCGGCTGGGCGGCTGGCATGAGCGAGACGGCCCAATGGCCGCGGTCTGCCTGCATATCGACAAACAGTGGCTTGAACTTGATGGCGGGCCAGCACCGCCAGCGAGCGCCGCGATCGGGCCCAGGCCGGCGGCCCCGCAGCGGGCGAGGTGTCGCCGTGGCCCGGCGGGCCCAGCACGCGCGGCCTGACGAGGCACCACATCGGCCGCCTGACGCGGGTGCGCGGCGGCTGCGACGCGAACCCCGGCGCGCGCGGTGCCGCGACAGGGCCCAGCCGCTGCGGCGCATGGACCAGCAGTTCGGCGCGCAGCCCGCCGCAGGCGGCAAAGCCCGGTTGCCGCGTGACGAAGGCCTGCACCAACTCGCCGATGGCCCGGTCGGGCCGGGCGATCGACGCGGCCTCGGCCACCGCGGGGTGGGTGGCGAGTGCGGCTTCGACCTCGAGCGGGGCGATCGTGTGCCCGGCCGACTTGGCGAGGTCTTGCGTGTGGCTGACGTACGCGCAGTCGCCGTCGGCATCGCGCCGCATCAGACCGCCGGTGCGGTAGTGCTCGCCCGCGGCACTGGCGGCGAAACAGCCGCGCGTGGCGGCGTTCTCTCCGATGCAACCGCCGAACATCCTCGGGCCGCCGCCGGACCGCCGTGCCGCCGCGAAGGCCTCCACGCCCGCCAGTGGCCGGCCCATCGGCGCGCCGGCCCGGCGCCAACGCAGCGATGTTGATCGCGCCGTCGGGCGACACGCCCAGCGCGCGGCGCGCAGGGCCCCGGCTGTGGCCCAGGCGCTCGCCGTCCCCGTCGCGCAGGTGGGGCACGACGGGCAGGCTCTGCAGGCGCTTGTGGATGCGCCGCCAGGCGCCGTACAAGCGCGGCGCGGGGGCGGGCGTCATGGTGCCGGCTCCGGCGCCCTGCCCCTTGCCGCGCCGCGTGCAAGGTCGGCCTTGCAGCGGCGAAGTCTTGTGCCGGCGGTCGTGATGCCCAGCTTGCCGCTCGAACTGGGTTCGAGCTTGGGCAAGCGCGCCGGCCCGGTGTTGACTGCACTCAACGGCGTCACCGCGCATTGAAACCCCCAGGGGCATCCCCACATCCCCTCGATGCTCGGTGAACCCGTCGTGGCTTCGGCTTGCCGGGCATCTCGTTGCCGTACCGTCCGAAAGCATTCCGGCCTTCGCGGTGCGTGCACCCGAACCTGCAGGAAGCGCATGTCGACGAAAGAAGTTGCTCCCACCGCCGCCCGCGTCCTGGACCGGGCAGCCGTCCCGCGCCTGCCGGTGGCGCATGCCGCCAAGGCCGGCAGCCGCACGGCGCCGTCCGCCAACGTGACCGAAAAGGCCCGCGCCGCGCCGCTGCGCGTGCAGGTGCCGAAGTCGCGCCAACGCGCGCTGATGCGCGAGTACGGGCTCGACGCGGCGCCGGTGTCCGAAGCCGAGTCGCTGCAGCGCCATGAGGCGCTCAAGACGCTGGTGCGCACGGGCCGCGCCCGCGGCTTCCTCACGCACCAGGAGGTGCGCGACGGACTGCCCGAGATGCTGGCTGACGCCGACATGTTCGAGGCCGCCTTGAACCTGATGGCGGGCATGGGCATCGCCCTGTACGAGCAGGCGCCGGACGACGCGACGCTGCTCGTCGCCGGCGAGGCCGCGTCCGCGGCCAGCGACGACGACACCGAGGCCGCCGCCGAAGAGGCCGCCGCGGCCGTAGCGGTCGAGTTCGGCCGCACCACCGACCCCGTGCGCCTGTACATGCGCGGCGTGGGCTCCTTCGACCTGCTGACGCGGCAGGGCGAGATCGAGATCGCCAAGCGCATCGAAACCGGCCGGCAGGATATGGTGCTGGCCGTCTCGTCGGCACCTGCCGTGGTGGCCGAGATCCTGGCGCTGGGCGAGCGTGTCGCCGCCGGCGAGCTGAACATCGGCGACGTCGTCGACGGCCTGGTGCGCGCCGACGAGGCCGACGACTACGTGGCCGAAGAGGAAGTGGACACCTTCGAGGACGAAGACGGCCGCGACGAAGGCGACGCCGCCACGCCCACCACGCGCCGGCTCGAAGAGTTGCGCATGGCAGCGCTGGGCCACTTCGCGGCCCTGCGTGTCGCCTTCGATGCCCTGGGCCGCGCCTACGAAGGGCACGGTTTCGGCAGCGCCGCCTACCAGAGCGCGCAGCATGCCGTCAGCGCCGAGCTGGCAACGCTGCGTTTCACCGTGCCCACCGTCGAGAAGTTGTGCGCGCTGCTGCGTACGCAGGTCGACGAAGTGCGGCGCGTCGAGCGCGAGATCCGGCGCATCGCCGTGGACCGTTGCGGCATGCCGCAGCAGCGTTTCGTCGAGGGCTTCGCGGCGCGTGCGCTCGACCTCGGCTGGGCCGAGGCCGAGGCGGCCGCCCGCCGGCCCTACAGCGCGGCCCTTTCACGCCAGCTGCCGGCGGTGCAGGAGCAGCAGCGCCGGCTCATCGAACTGCAGCGCCGCGCCGCGGTGCCGCTGAACGAGCTGAAGGCCATCGACAAGCGCATGAGCGACGGCGAGCGTGCCGCGCGCGAAGCCAAGCAGGAGATGATCGAGGCCAACCTGCGCCTGGTGGTGTCGGTGGCGAAGAAGTACGCCAACCGCGGCCTGCAACTGCTCGACCTGGTGCAGGAAGGCAACGTCGGCCTGATCAAGGCCGTCAACAAGTTCGAATACCGGCGTGGCTTCAAGTTCTCGACCTACGCCACGTGGTGGATTCGCCAGGCCGTCACGCGCGCCATCGCCGAGCAGGCGCGCACGATCCGCGTGCCGGTGCATGCCATCGAGTCGATCAACAAGATCAACCGCCTCAGCCGCACCTACCTGCACCAGTTCGGCCGCGCCCCCGACGTGGCCACGCTGGCGCAGCAGCTGGCGATGCCCGAGGCCAAGGTGCGCGGCTTCCTGAAGGTGGCGAAGGAGCCGATCTCGCTGGACCTGCCGGCCGGCGAAGACAGCGATGCCACGCTGGGCGACCTGGTCGAGGACAGGCAGGCCATCGCGCCGCCCGACGCCGCCATGAAGGCCGAACTGCACGACCTGGTGGACGAACTGCTGGAGGGCCTGTCGGCCCCCGAACGCGACGTCGTGCGCCTGCGCTACGGCATCGGCATGAACGACGACCTGACGCTCGAGGAAGTGGGCCGGCGCCTGGACGTGAGCCGGGAGCGTGTGCGCGAGATCGAGGCGCAGGCCATGCGCAAGCTGCGCGAGCCCGACCGGCTGGACCGCCTGCGCGCCAGCGCCAGCGCGCTGCAGTGAGCCCCCGCGCGGCAGCGGAGATCCGGCGCGCGCGCCGGGTTGACTCACAGGCCCTGAGGCCGGGCGGCACGGGCCATGCGCCAGCCGCTGGACGCCGGCCCGGTCAACGGCCCCTTCGGCGACCCGGGCCTGTATGTTGACCTGCGCGACGAGCGGCGGGCGCTGCTGTTCGATCTCGGCGACATCGCCGCGCTGCCGCCGCGCAAGCTGCTGCGGCTGTCGCACGTCTTCGTCAGCCACACGCGCATGGACCACTTCATCGGCTTCGACTCGCTGCTGCGCGTGGTGCTCGGGCGCAAGCCGCTGCCGACGCTGATCGGCGGGCCGTGGCTGGCCGCGCTGCTGGGCGGCGCCGACCGGCTCTACATCGAGAGCGCCTTCGTGCACGCCGACCGTGGGCAGGCCGAGCGCAAACACGATCTCACCGCGCCGCAGGCCGGCTGCATCGCCGGGGCGTTGCGGGCGCTCGTGCCCATGCACTTCTCGCCGCGCTACCTGAAGCGCCCCGGTGCGCTGGCCGCCCAGGCACAGGCGGCCTGGCGGGCGTCGATGGCCGAGGCCAAGCCGCACGGCACCGACACCGCCGCAGCGGCACCAACGTCGGGGGCGTGGACGCGGGCCATGTGCTGAACACCCGAGCGGCAGGCGTTGACGCGGAAGCAAAAGCACCCATGAAAAATGCCCACCAGGGGTGGGCATCTTCGAGGTGAACCTCTGTAACTTTGGCGGAGTGGACGTCCGAGCCCCTAGGACATCATAGCGTCTCACTGCCTCCCAAATTTCAGCCTGGATTTTCCGCACTGCACAAGTGAGCGCTCCCTAACGTCCCACGAAGACCCATCAAATCCGCGTCGCATCCGGGGGCCGTGGCGGGGGTCGTCGAACTGGGCGGAGAGCCTTGTAGGGCGGAGCATCCCTCCGCCGAACTGCCGACCCCCCGGCATGATGCCAGACGAACCGTGCTCCGCGTCGAGCCAGGCGGCGGCACCGCCGATTCTCAGGGCGCGCTGCGTGGCCCATCGTGCTCTCCGGCATCCGCCACCTCGAGCTCCAGCTCGTCGCTCGCAGCCGAGGTCTCCTCCGTATCCGGCTGAACAACAGCACACCAGGCCGCCCAGTCCTGCATCAGCGCACGACGACGCTCGAAGAGGTCGGAGCGCCGGTAGGCGTTCTCGACGGCGTTGCCCACCGTGTGCGCCAGCGAAAGCTCGGCGAGTTCCTTCGGGTATTGGGTCATCTCCGCGGCCCAGTCCCTGAACGTCGAGCGGAACCCGTGCACCGTCAAGCCCGCCCGGTTCATCCGTCGCAGCACCGTCAGCATCGACATGCTCGAGAGCATCTTGTCTTCCCTCGCGCCTGGGAAGACAAGCACCGCGTGCAGCCCACGCAGCTTCTTCAAGATTTCCAGCGATGCGTCGACCAATGGGATGCGATGCTCCTTGCCGTTCTTCATCCGCTCCGGGGGAACGACCCAGACCCGGGCCTTGAAGTCGATCTCGTCCCACTTCGCTCCGAGCACTTCACCCGTCCGGCAGGCCGTAAGAATGGTGAGTTCAAGGGCGCGGGCCCCGATGCCCTTCTGCAGCCGCAGTTCTTCGAAGAACGCCCCGGCTTCCCGATACGGCAGGGCCGGGTGATGCTTCACCTTCTTGAGCTTCGATGGTTTCGGCAGCAGTTCTTCCAGGTGGCCGTGCCACCGCGCCGGGTTCTCGCCTTCGCGGTAGCCCTGCTTGGCCGCCCACGACAGGACGCGCTCCATCCGTTCACGGATCCGCGATGCGGTCTCCGTCTTCGTCTTCCAGATCGGCTGCAGCACCTTCAGCACCAAGGGGGTGTCGATGCGCCGCACGTAAAGCTTTCCGAGGTGCGGAGAGACATACGTGCTCAGCGAGGTCTCCCACTGCTTTTGATGCTTCTCGTTCTTCCACGCTTCCTTGTGGCTCTTGATGTAGTCCGCCGCACAGCGGTCGAAGTCGAGGTTGCTCAGTTGCTCGGCCTTGTTGGCCACGGCGAGTGCGTTGCGCACCTCGAGCGGGTCCTTGCCACCGGACAGACAGACCCGCGCGTCTCGCGCCTGTTCCCGCGCCCCGGCGAGGCCCACGGTATGCGTTGCACCCAGACCCATGTAGCGCTCTTTGCCGTCGCGCTCGTACCGGAAGATCCAACTCTTCACCAAGGCCTTCGTGATCTGAAGGTACAGGCCCTTGCCGTCGGCGTAGCGACCCGGCTTCGAGAGCCTGGCAACCTTGAGCGCCGTCAGCTTTTCGATTCCACCAGCCATTTCGAATGTCCTCTCATGCTGTCCGGGACAACACTTCCCGATCCAGAGCGTTCATGAAAACATCCGAAATCGCGGCTTCAACCCCCTGGGACTGACCGCGAAGTAAGCCTCTGCCAGCACGCGTTGATGGCCCCTGCTGCGCAGGTTCGCTCACGCAAGCTATGTCACGGCGGATGGCCGCAATGCGCCAAGCTTGGCTGCGACAGTCGACTCGATCGCCTTCCGATCGGCAGCCACCAGCGTCACTTGGCCTTCGCAGACAAGCTCGTGATCATCGAACGCACGGATGCAAAACGTCGTGCTGCGCCTGCCTACTTGCTCAACCCAGCCCGACACGCGGATGGCCGCCCCTGGTGGGATCGGACCACGGTGCTCAATGCGAATGCTGCGCCCGACGACAACCTCGGCATCGGGGTCGATGTGCTGTTGCATCTCGTTGATGCAGATCGACTCAACGACCGCGATGAGGTACCCGGTCGCAATGCACTCGATCAGCGTGTCCGCGTAGGCCATGCCGTGCGGCAGCCGGGTGAACAGCGACCGTGCCGTCTGGTGCGAGGGGACGACGTAGATTTCGGCGAAGCAGATTTGGCTGATCAGTTCGTGATTCATGGCTGGCGAGGGTTGGAGCCCGGTGCACGGACGACGAAACCCTGATGCTCAAGTGAATGCGCCGAATGACCCAGGAAGAGAGACGCCAAAGGACGTGGCGTTTCGCGATTGGCCGGTGTGAACGATCTACTTGCTATGGCGATCCGGGCAGATGGATCGATAGGCGCAGGTGCTGCACACCCCGACCGAGGCCGCGTGCCGAGGACTGATCCGGCCAGCCAGGATGGACTCACGTCGCTTGACCAGCGCGACCACGGCTTCTCCCGAAGCCAGCCGAACGCGATGTGCCTCGCGCCTGCCGTTCGGCGTCTGGGCCACCACATAACCGTGGCGCGCAACAACTTGCCGGGTCCTGCGCTCGAGCGCCAACCTCTGCGCCGACAACTGAATCACATCCGACGGAAATGCGCGATTGACGCTTCGGGTCTTCAGTTCCAAAAGCACGATCAGACCAGACGGCATCCGATAAGCGCGATCAAGCCTTGCCGAGAGCCGCACCGGCTCCGACGTGTCGAACCGCTTTTCCAGGTAGATCAGTTCCGCATCCTTCAAGTCCTGAGGGCGACTGGCCCTCTCCATGCGATCAGCCAGCGCCGCGCGTCGACGCCCCAAGGCCACGATCATCCCGAGTGCCAGGGCAAGCGTCAGAAGCACCCAAGCAGGCCAGTTGGTCGTCATCCGCCTTCTCCTGGCTCTCGAGCCCCAAGTCTGCGACGAGCAAGCCCGCACAGCACAGCGTGTGCAATGCGCGTGCAGAACCCCACGAACCACCGGCCGAACGAAGCAAACGTGGGGCGGCGCCGGCGACTCGCTCCCTCTTTTGCAGCAAGCCCATCGCGATGAAACTGCTCGTGCGCACGCAAGCCGCCCCGCATCGCCCTTCGTTGCGCCGACGTCCGCCTCGGACCATGGCGCTGCGCCAGCAACACCCTTCGCTCGCACACCCCCATCTCCGCCAGTTCGGACGCGCTGACCGAATCACGAGGTGGGTCGGCATGCTTCTTCATCTACCCCTCCCCGACCGGCGGCGCTTCGAAAACCTGGTTGGTGTGACGCGCGCCCGAGGGCCTGACGCTCGGCTCGCTCACTGGGCTCACCAGCGGGCCCAATGCCGCGACACCTTGCGCTGCCATCCAGTGCTGTGCGATCAACCCCTCGTGCGCCAGAAACCGCAACCTGTTCACCCGCTTCGTGCCCTTGTTGAACCGGATCAGGTCGTCGTACAGGCGCGGGTTGTCGTCACGCGTCATCTCGAACAGCAATCGCACCGGCTCATGGACACGCTTCGCATCGTGAGTCATGCGCCCTCTCCTTCCGATGCCGCCACGCGCTGCCGGCTCGCGCTGGGCAGCGTGGTGTGCGCGTAATTCGTCCCAGCGATCTGGTAGCCGCGCACATTGGCGAACATCGGCTCCTTCACTTCGAGGATCTGGTGGGTGTTGAATGCCTGCTTGACCGCCTTCTTGAACAGGAAAGCGCCGCCGCCCACCAGGATGACGTGCTGCACGTTGAAGGAGCCGCCGATGCGCCGCATCATGGCGGCGACGGCATCCTTGGCGATGATCTCGACCATCGGCCGCATGCGCGCCGGGTTGTACGGGCGCTGGTAGACCGTGAGGGTCTTGCCGTTGCGCAGCGCCCAGTCGATGCTGTCCAGGTTGGTGTAGGCCTGCCCGATCTCCTGGCTGATGTCGTCGGCGATCAGTTGCAGGATGTTCGACACACCGCGGTCCACCGAGTAGCTCTGCTTGTACGAGAGCTTCATGCCGCGCGCGACCAGCCAGTCGAAGGTCCGAGAGCCCGGGTCGATGACCAGGCTCTGCTCGTGCTCCATCGACTCGACCTTGTCGTGCTGCGTGGCGTAGTCGATCAGCGCGCCGTTGGGCTGCGCCATCGCGAGTGCCTTGTGCACGACCACGGTTTTACCGCCGCCCACGTCGTGGCGGCCAGTCATCAGTTTCTCGAGCGCCGCCTTCTTGGCCACGAACGCCGCCACCGGCAAGCCGACCACCAGCAAGTCGATGACGTCGACCTTCATCATCCGCAGCGTACCGCGCGCCAGCGCCAGGTACTGCGGCGTCTCGATGTAGTCGCCGTGAATCTCGGTGGCGCGGAAGGCGTCGGCCGCCAACATCACGTCTGGGCCGACCTCGTAGAACAGGCCGCCGATGGGGATGGCGAAGGTCTTGCGCCCTTCGCTCCCCAATGCTTTCGACGGGTCGCGCGGGCTGGGGTAGGCCCTTGACGGGAAGCTGGCGCAGCGAATGTCGCTGGCACGGCCGCCACCGATGCCGGTGACGAACTTGGTGTTGCCGAATCCGACATCCACCGCTCGGACGATCAATTCCATGGAAGGCTCCGTTCTGTGATTCAAGGTGGGTCAGCATCGACATGCCGATGCGACGCGTCCACGCAGAACACCTCTCCAAAACGCCCGATTTCGCGACCAGCTCGAACCTGGGTCCGACTACAACGTCATCGACTCGCATCCAGGCGCGAGCAACCCGCTCGTGCGCTTCAGGAGGTTCTGAATGTCGAGCTACGGTCTCACCTGGATGTGGCTCGTCAACCCCGCTCGCAGCGCAGGAGGTGCCACCACCGCCGACTTGCCGGCACGACCAGAAAGGTTCCCCCTTGGACCAGAGGCAGCAGATTCGCTTGTCAACCCCGCATGCAGCCTCGCTCCCGGCCCCTTCGGGACAATAAACGCGGCTCACCGGCAACTCCCGCCCCGGCATCCGCCACCATCAATCGCCGCGATATCAAGCCCGTTGCGGCACCCACGGCTTGACCCGGGCGCAGGCCCAGCGTCAACTACGGTTTCCCGTTGGCCGTCCTGGCCATGCTCCTCATGGAGACAAAGGCGTCGCAGTCGTTACCTGCCCTTCAAGCCCCGGTCTGGAACCGGGACAGCCGCAGCCCCAAGAGGCGGCGGCCCCAAGGTCTTCTTCGTAGTGCATGTGCCCGTGGCCCCGCTGGCGTTCATCGCCGGGCGTTCCTGAAACGCGCCACCGCCTTCGATCTTTCGGTCGGCACCCGATGCCGCACCGTTGTTCCCGCCATCGCTTGAGCACGCGTTCCACGCAGCGCGCGGTTGTGTTTGCCCTGATGGGCTCCCCGCTCGCCCCCGCTCACAGACTCGGCACCGCCCTGGACTTTCGGTCAGGGGCGGACCCATGCGAGTCGATGGCGCTACGAATTCAGAACTGATCCACCAGTGGCGAGCAAGGCCTGACCTTGCCGCCGATGCCTATCGCCAGCCCCAGAGGCCGGCCGGCGTCACCAGCCCCGCAGTTGCAGAAATGCACGCGCGGGACGGATCACCCCATTTGTATTTTTAAGACCGACCGAGTGGGCCCGCGCGCAGGTGCGGGACCGCGAACCCTTTGGGTAGGTGCCGCGACGTTGTGGTCGCGCGCGGCACCGAATCACTTGACCATCGACCGGCCGGGCGACGGAATCCGCCCTGCCGATGGCTACCGAGGATTCCAGGTCATCGTTCAACTTGTCTGCCGTGCGGGCGGCGGGCATGCGCCATGGAGCACCGCTGTGCCTGCCGTAAACCTTCGTCAACCCCCTCAGCACCGACAACGCCCCGCCCCGGACTTCTCCCGACGTCGACGTCAGGAATCGCCCAGTCCCGGACGGTCCAGCCAACACCAACCCGTGCGCCGCCAGAGTTGGGCGGGCATGACGCCCGAAGAAATCCTCGCGCGCTACATCCCTGGCAAGGCGCCTCCACTGAAGGTGCTGGACGTGCTGATCGAACTGTTCAACACCCTGCACACCGCGCTGGAGAAGACCGTCTCGCACAAGACCCGGCACGAGCGCGCGCAGTTCCTGCGGCGCTTCTTCCGCGACCTGAAGCTCAAGGCAGGATTCAAGACCATGCCCGACCCGCGCAACCTCGGGCAGAAGCACATCCGTGCGATGGTGCAGGTCTGGCAGCGCGAGCGCCTGGCTCCGGCCACCATCCAGACCTACCTGAGCTTCCTGCGTGGGCTGGGCATGTGGATGGGCAAGCATGGGTTCGTGCGCCCACCGGCCTATTACGGCCTGGCGCTCGACCAGTACCAGCGCCATGAGTCCGCCCAGCGCGACAAGAGCTGGTCGGGCCAGGGCATCGACGTTGAGCAGTTGATCGCACAAGTCGGCGCGTTCGATGCGCACGTCGGCGCCTCACTCAGGCTGATCCAGGCGATGGGGCTGCGGCGCAAGGAGGCGGTGCAGTTCCGCCCCTTCGAGCATGTCCTGCCCTTCAGCGAGACGTGGCTGCCGGCGGACCAACAGCAGGCGGATCGGTATGGGTGGGTCAAAGGCAAGGGGGGTCGCGTACGCTGGATCGCGCTGGACAGCCCTGCCCGTTTGGCGGCGGTGGCGCACGCACAAGGCGTGGTCAGCAGCCGCGACGCCCACATGGGCGACCCGGCGCGCGATCTGCGAAGGAACCTGCGGCGCTTCGACTACGTGCTCGAGAAGTTCGGCATCACGCTGCGCGAACGCGGCGCCACCGGGCACGGGCTGCGTCATGAGGTGCTGAACCAGGTCTATCAGCAGATCGCCTGCGAGGCCTCGCCGGTTCAGGGCGGAGGGCCCGTGGCACCCGAGCTGGATCGGGCCGCTCGGCAGGCCGTCTCGAAACTCGCGGGCCATGCGCGCCTTAGAGCTGCAGGGGCGTACGTAGGGGGCAGCCCGAAGCCCGTGCGGCTTCAGGCCGATCCGCGCCCGACTGAGCCTGCACCGAGGCCCAAAGCGGACGACGGCAACGCGGGGCCGGCCTGACCCGCTAATGAATCGACGCAACGTCGGAATCTCGCCCCGCGCTGTAGCGCTTGGGCCTTGAAGCGGTGCCGCCTCTTGGCCTACCCGGTCAACACGCCGGTTCCTCAACGCGCTACAGCTGAACGATCAGGTATTCTTGGATCGGCAGGAGGGCAACGATATGTCGGGTTCGGGTGGTGGTGGCGGCGGTGGCTTTGATTCGCCGCCCGACAGCTGTGCGGCGCTGGTGTTCGACACCCAGCTCAGTTCCCCCAAGCAGGCTGTCGTTGCGGCCATTCAGGTCGGTGACGAGTTGTTGGTGGCGACCCAGACGGTAGGTGGCACCACCGTGGTGGTGGTCCTGCACAACGGCCAGGTCGCGGGCGGTCTGGCGTCTCCGCTGGTTCAACGCTTGCGCGAGTGCATGGCCGGGGGCACCCAGTACGTCGCGACCGTCACCGCAAAGAACGACGGGCAAGTGCGGGTACGGGTCAAGGCTGCCTGAGCGTGGCCGGCGACGATCCCATCGCACCGATCGCTGTTGTCGGTGGCGTGTACCGCGAGTGGTGCATGCGACCTGCATGGCGAGAAATCTACGGTTCCGCAGGCCGCGCGGCGTCTGCGCTCGCGAGCATGGGCGCACCGGTCGAATTGCACTCGTACCTCGATCCCCTCGCGCGGGAAGTGATGGAGTCCCGTGGCGCGCTGGAAGGCTTCGTTGTTCGGTCGACGCCAATTGATCGCCCCATCACATTCGACTACCGCCATGGGCTGGAAACGCCCCGGATCCATGGCACTGGCGACATCCATCTTCCGTTGACCGTCCACGCAGAACGTGTCGTGCGCTTTGGAATGATGGAGGGCGATGCCGTCGTGCACGGCGACAGGGTCGTGTTCGATCCGCAGGATGCCGTGGCGCCTCAGGCCTTTGCTGCCAACGGCTCCACTGCCCGTCAGCTTGCGGTGGTACTCAATCGCCATGAGGCGGCACTGCTGACCGGCCTGACCGGCACGCCAGCCGATCAGATGGCCGAGGCGTTGATCCGGCAAGGCGCGGCGCAGGTGGTCATCATCAAGCAAGGCCCGATGGGTGCGTTGGTCCACGACGGTCGCAGCGCGCAGTCGATCCCGGCCTACCGTTCTTCAAGTGTGTGGAAGCTGGGGTCGGGCGACAACTTCGTCGCCCACTTCGCCCATCGGTGGATGCACGAGGGCCGGTCCGCGGCAGAGAGCGCCGACCTCGCCTCTCGCGCGACCGCCTACTACTGCCAGACACGCGGGTTCGCGACGCCCTCAGGTCTCGAAGGATTCCATCCCGCTCCGGTTGACGCATCGCCGGCCTACCAGGCCGGACGGCGCCCGACCGTGTACCTGGCAGGACCGTTCTTCACGCTGGCTCAACTCTGGCTTGTCGATCAGGCTCGCGCCGATCTGAGCGCCATGGGTCTACGGGTGTTTTCGCCATACCACGATGTCGGGCACGGTTCCGCCGAAGACGTGGTCATGCTGGACCTTGCGGGCATCGACACGGCCGACCTGGTGTTCGCCATCGGTGACGGCATGGACTCCGGCACCGTCTACGAAATCGGCTATGCGCGAGCCAAAGGGAAGCCGGTCGTGATGTACAGCGAAAACGAATCGGACGAGAACAAGAAGATGATGCGTGGATCGGGCTGCATCCTCCGCGACGACTACGTCAGTGCCATCTACGAGACGCTCTGGACTGCCTGCGCCCTATGAAGACCGGCCTGCTGTTGTCGGGGGGCATGGACTCGCTGTGCATCGCCTGGTGGAAGCGCCCCGACGTGGCGATCACGATCGACTACGGCCAACTGCCGGCTGCGGCCGAGATCGCGGCGTCGTCGGCGATCTGCCAGCAGTTGGGCATCGAGCACCACATCCTGCGCATCGACTGCCGCAGTCTCGGGTCCGGTGACATGGCCGGTGCGGAGGCGAGCGTGCACGCCCCAGCCGCCGACTGGTGGCCCTATCGCAACCAACTGCTGATCACATTGGCCGCGATGAAATCCATCGCCCTGGGCGTGAACCATCTGTGGATCGGTACGGTCAAGTCCGACGGCTCCCACCGTGACGGCACGCCGACCTTCGTGGCAGCCATCAGCAACGTGTTGGCGTTGCAGGAAGGCGGCCTGCGGGTTGAAGCGCCCGCCATCGAGATGACAACGGCCGAGTTGGCCCGCGAGTCGGGCGTGCCTGCCGGCGCACTCGCGTGGGCGCACAGTTGCCACAAGGCGGATGTCGCCTGCGGGGACTGCCGCGGCTGCAACAAGTACTTCGAGGTGCTCCGGGAACTCGACCATGACATGGATCGACCTGGGTAACCCGCATCCGTTGTCGGCGGCACGGCCCTACACACCGCTCGTTTGGCCCACCGGTGCGCTCGTTTCGCTGCCCCCTCCTTCGGAGGCTGCCATGCGGTCGTTCGGCGAGGTGGCCTTGGGCCGGCGCACGCGCCGCAGCTTTTCAGCGCTGGATGCACGCCAGTTCAGCACCCTGCTGACGCTCACCTGTCGTGTGCAACAGGTCGGGGACACAGAACTCGGATTTCCGTTGACGCGGCGTCCTGCGCCTTCGGCTGGCGCCATCCACCCGATCCACCTGATCTTGCTGGAGCCTGGTACGTCCGACTGGCAGCGCTATGACCCCTTCCGGCATGCATTGGTAAACGTGCCAACGAGCGTCGATGCTCAGCATGTCCGGCGCGCCATGGACGAGGTGCTTGCGGCCCCAAGTGCGACTCTGCTGCTGCTGGCTGCCGAAGGTGCCATGACAGCCGCGAAGTACGACCATCCCTGCAGCTTGGTCTGGCGCGACGCGGGTGTCCTTCTGGGTTGGCTGTCGATGGCCGCGGAGGCACTGGGCCTGAGCTTCTGCCCACTCGGCGTCACCGGTGAACCGTGGACCAGCCGCTTACTCGATCAGCCGGGCCTGATGGGGGTCGGTGCCGCGATCGTGGGAGCGACGCCGCGATGACGCGCGCGCTGAGGCATCACCGCCTCGTCTGCCACCCAGCAGTTGGGTGACGGTCGCTGGCGAAGACATCATCTCGAACCAGATCACCGCGTCGAGTTCCGAGGGCCGGACACCGATGGCCCGGCTGAATCGAATGAACTGGGCTTCGAGCTCATGGTAGTCGCGCTCCACGGTCAAGCTGCGGTCGAAGAAGCCCCCCAGCGCCCCGGCGCGCAGGATGTGGATGTCCAGAATCGCCACGTCGTCGGCGTCGAGCCAGTTGCGTGCCACCCAGGACGCAGTCTTGAACCCGATGCCAGGCAGTTCGACAAGCCAGTCCCGCAGTGCCCGACCGCACTCCGTCGGAGGTGATTCTGCGGACAACCGCTTCAGGGCGGCGTCGAGGTACTTCGCCTTTTGCCGGGCGAATCGGTACTTGACCGGTCGGCCGTTCACCACCAGCGGGACGGTCAACTGATGCAACAGTTCCTCCTCGCTAGGTGCCGAGTCGAGCATGTCGAGCGACTGCAGCCTCCGAAACGCCGCGATGCCCACGCTGGCCGGAATTCCGTGGCCGCCGAGCAAACACGCCGCCACCTCCTCCGCCAGCGTCTGCCCGAGGCGATGCCGTGCCGGCGCGCCGCCTACGCGGCGGGCGATCACTTGGTAGGCCCAGTAGGCCGGCGTCGGGAACGCATCGATCGAGCCCCAGGCGACGCCCGGCAACGCCTCGTCGCCGCATGCCGGCAGCTCGATCTGCACGGTCGTGGGTCCCAGAAACACTGCGCCGGACTGCGTCATGGTCCGCCCGTCCTGTTCCCGTACTGATCGTTCAGCATCGAAAGAACCTGGTTGCGCTCCACAGGGTCCATCCGGCTGAATCTGTCGACCATCCGCGCGTGGCGTCGCTTGATCGTCTGGCGCTCGCGAAATGTGGCGCCAAGATGCGAGGCATCGTGCAGGATCGCCGGCGGATCGAAGTTGAGCCAGACCCACTCCTGCCGGACATCCACATGCGTCTTGGCGGCGAAGCTCACGCAACGCCAGTCCGAGAGCAAGCTGCGATACATCGCGCTGTCGTAGCCCGACAGCATCACCCTGCACGGCAGTGACCTGAACACCGCCAACAGCCGCTCGTGGTCGGCCCTGGAGTAGTCGTGCCGATAGACCTTCGGCCTGCGTCGTACCTCGGCCAAGTACGGCGGATCGGCGTAGACGAGTTCGTCTCCACGAAAGGGGTAGTTCGCCAGGAAGGACGCGGCATCGCCGTGAACGAGCCTGCAAAGATCCGAGTGCTCGCGCTGCCAGCGATCGATGACCTGCGCATCTGCGTCGATGCCGATGCTAATCTGCGCTGGACGCTTGTTGCGAAGGACCGCCCCGCCACCGAGGTGGGATTCGATGTAAGTGGTGTGCGGCGGCATCAGGCTGATCAGCCGCTGATAGCACTTGCCCTTGCCGCCCGGATATCGCATGTACCGATCATCGTCAGGACTGGCGATGATGTCAAGCGCTCGGTGATTGCAGCGGCACGGGAGCCTCAAGCGACGTCGGTGCACCCGCGCGACCTGGGTGCGAGGGCCAAGGCGGTTGTTCTCGCGCCCGGCAGTACCATTCGGCGACAACAATTCACGCCAGGGGAGACGCAACATGTCCGAATCTGATCGCCGGCGGGGCTCGCTATTCGTGGTGCTTCCCAACCTGAACGTCTGGAACACTGACGCCCCAGGCGGCAGCCAGATCTTCATGCGCTCGATCAGCCGGCAGTTGGGCGCGCACCTGCGAGCGAAAGCGCCGGTGAGCCTGGATGAAGCGGCGCTGGACGTGACCCTGATCGACGAGGTCGCGCCCCACGAAACCGTGCTGGTGTCCATGGACGAAGCCGAGCGCTTCAACCTGCTGCGCGCCCACCCCGGCCTGCGCATCGCCCCGGTCGCAGAACTCTCGCCCTTGTGGCTCAGGCGCTTCAAGCTGTCCCCGCTGATCGGCGTGTCGGCAGGGACGAAGACCTCGCTTGAGGTCAAGGTCGTGGATGCAGCGACCGGCAAGGCCCTCGCCGGGGTCGAGGTTGTCGGCATGACCGACCGCGCCAACCGCGTCGGTGCCAGCAACACCACGAACAGCAAGGGCGTCGCAAAGCTGCTGTTTCCCTCCAGCGTCACGGTCCTTGAGTCCATCGAAGCCTTCGCACCGTCTGGCCACTGGCCGGCGTATACATCGGCCGTTCAGACGTCCAGCGGCAGCCTCACGCTGTCGTGCGTCCCTATCGATCTGGCGGTACAGGAGGCCCGGGGGCATTTCGGGTTCGAGGGGGCTGATGCGGACGGTGCGGGCGTCAAGGTGGCGGTGGTGGACACCGGCGTCGCCAAGCACAAGGACCTGCATGTGGCCAAGTCGCTGAACGTCGTCAAGGGCGAGGCCGCCAAGGACGCGAGCGACTTGATCGGCCACGGCACGCACGTGTGCGGCATCGTCGCCGGCCGAGCCAAATCAGGCAGCGGTGTTCGGGGTGTGGCGCCGGGTGTCGACCTCCACGTGTACCGGGTGTTCGCGAAAGGGCAGGAAACCGCACTGTCGTTCAACATCGCCAAGGGCATCCGGCAGGCGGTTGACGATGGCTGCGACCTGATCAACCTGTCCCTGGGCGGCGAGGTCGATATTCCGGACGTCCTGCGCGAAATCCAGCGAGCCCGGGCGCTGGGTGTGGTTTGTCTGGCCGCCACCGGCAACGATTACCGGGGCCCGGTCAACTACCCGGCCCGCTACAGCCAGGCGCTGGGCATCAGCGCCTTCGGGCGCAAGGCGACCTATCCGGCCGGTGCCGCCCAGGAACTCGAAGCAGTCAAGCCGTTCGGCACCGACCGGAAGAATTTCGTGGCCGGCTTCAGCAACATCGGCAGCGGCGTCGACCTGTCCGGGCCCGGTGTGGGCATCGTCTCGGCCTACCCAGGAGGCTACGCCGTGATGGATGGCACGTCGATGGCCTGCCCGGTGGCCACCGGCGCCCTGGCCCGGGCGCTGGCCGGCAAGCCCAAGGTGCTGGGCATGGACAGGAACCAGAAACGGTCTGACGCCATCATGAAACTGGCCCTCACCGCCGTCCAGACCCTGGGCTTCGGGGCGTCGTTTGAGGGGGCGGGGCTTTTGCGGTAGGATGGTCGCGCTATGAGCCGCTTCGTGATCCTCTACCAGGGCGTGACGGATCCTCCCGCAGGAGAGGAGCGATCGCTCGTGTCTTCGCTGAAGCGCGCCAAGGTCATCGACCGCATGCCCGGCAACATCCTGGTGGATGGTTCAGAAGCCGAAGTGGCGGCTGTCGTGAAGAATCTCAAGCTGTGGACTTTTTCACCGGCCGGGAGTGCCGGCATCAGGCCGCCGCACAAGGTGCTGAAGCAGCCCGTCTGACACGGTTCCAACGAAAGCCCGGCTCGCCGGGCTTTTTCACGTCCTGGGGGAAAGACATGCCGAAACGGTCGACGCCACGCTACCGGTTCGCACCGGCACCCGAACTGGCCGCCCAGCGGGTGCGCCTGACCCCAGACTCCGTGGAGAGCTATGAGGACCGCACCGGCTACGACCCTCAGTTCATCGATGCCAGCTTGTCCGTCGCCCTGCCCCGCCTGGGGGCGGCCGCCAAGCGCGACGCCGTCAGCTTCGACTGGAAGGGCGAGAAGACCCACGTCCTCACCTACACGCACTTTTCCACGGCGGTTTCCAAATCACGCCGCATGCCGATATTCAGCGCATGCAATATCAACGGCTCTGCCGCCAAAACCATCGCCCGCACCGACATCTGGAAATTCGACCCGCGTATCCCTCAGCAGTACCAGATACTCAAAGAGGTCTACGGCAATCAGAAGGACGGCTACTTCAGTCGCGGTCACATGACCCGCCGGCAGGATCCCGACTGGGGCGCGAAGTCCGTGGCCACCCGGGCCGACGCAGACACCTTCCACGCGACGAACGCAGCCCCGCAGGTGCAGTCCTTCAATGACGGCCTGTGGGGCGGCATCGAGGACTACGTGCTGGGCAACACCAAGACCGACAGCATGCGCGTCAGCGTGTTCACAGGACCGGTGTTTGCGGCCACCGATCCGGTCGTGCACGGGGTGAAGGTTCCGGTGCGGTTCTGGAAGATCGTGGCCTTCGTGCACGACGAGACCGGGGCGCTCACGGCCACCGGCTACCTGGCCTCGCAAGCCAAGGCCGTCGCCGACCTCAAGCCGGCCTTCGTGTTCGGCGACTTCGAGCACCAGCAGCGGCCTCTGGCGGCCATCGAAGCGATGACCGGCCTCAAATTCCCGGACCTCACGCCGCACGACGTGCTGGCGGGTGCCGGTGTGAACTTCGCCGCTGCGTTGCGCGATGTGCGCGACATCATGCTGGCCTGACGCCAACGCCGCACAGTCCGACGCGCGGCGGCGCGCCGCGCTTCCCATGCGGCAATCCTCGATCGCGTGCGGTCACCCGCACAGCCATTGGCAAGGAGCATCATCGATTCATCGGGTGTCCTCAACTTCCTCAACTGGTGCCATGCAGTCAGTAACGAGGCCCCGGCGCCTCCGGACGGCCCCGAAGGGCTCGCGTAGCCCATCGGCATGGTGCGGAACCGACGGCATGGCACGTTGATCGGACCTCCCCTACGTCACGAGCGACACGCTGAACTCATCGTCCGGGTAGATCACCCGGTCGGGCGAACCGCCCTCGCCGGCAGCGATTTCTTCGTCACTGACACCGTACCTGGACAGCGCAGCGCAGCGGGCCAGTGCCTCGTGGCGCTCGCTCACCTCGCCGATGTACTGCGGTCGGCCTTGCTGGCGCAGGTAGACATCCCATTGCTTCAGCATGGTCAGCACCTTCAGGCAGGTTCGGCGACAGCATCGGCATCCTCGACGTACCCGAAGCGCCGCCATGTCCGTGGATCGATTTCGATGGGACCACTGCGCTTGGAGCCGAGGTTGACCATCACGCCGTGTTCCGAGAGCCGGCCGGTTGAGAACAGTTCGTAGAGCAGTTGCGCGGCGAAGCGCACCGCAACGTCATTCACGAAGAGCCCCTGCGAGGCCAGCGACACGCGGACCGAACACGAGGGGCGGTTGTCGTCCGGCACCGCTTCGTCCAGCAGTTCCGGGAACAGTTCGGTGATACACGGCAGACGCGGCCCTTCCTTGGCTGACGCAGCCCGCCTGGGCGCCTGCCCGAGCACCACCTGTGCCGTCGATTCGGTGTTGCCGAGGTCCAGCCAATACCGAGACTCGGCGTACTGATGGAACAGGTGGGCATGGATCGCGCGGCGTGCCGACCGGCTGTCCACGCAACTGATCAGGATGTCGGCGTTCAGGTGGAGTCGGCGCTCGCGCTGGTAGTCCTCGTAGCGGGCCGGGTGGGCCGCCCAGTCCAGGCCGTAGAACTGGTTGAGGCGATGGATCGTCACCAGCGCCTTGAAACGCCCCACGTCGGCAGGGCTGTAGAGCTGGCGGCCGACGTTGGCTTCGCTCACCCTGTCGGCGTCGAAGGCCGTGACGTGCAGTCCGTGGGGATGCCCCAGCGCCTTCATCGCGATGTCCAGACGCGCCAGACACGTTGCCATCTGCGCGCCGTTGCCGCCGACGCCAACCAGGTGGATGGCCACGCGGCGGTCCAGCAACCTCCTGTCGATCCGATGTTCCACGTTCAGGCCCTCGCTCTGTTCAACAGGCTCAGTATCTTGTGCAACACGCCCGCCTCAAGGGCATCGTCCTGGTGATCCTCTGTCGCCGGCACGACGGCCTGCCACGGGTGGGGCAATGCTCGGTACACGCCGTTGAGCACCAGCCGGAACTCGGCCATGGGCCGCGTGTGGTGCAGGCACCCGAAGACACCCGCAACCTTGATGCCCTGGTCGTCCCGGTCGTCGTCGGGTGACCAGAACGGCGTGCCGCGCCCGTGGGTGTGCAGGTCCACAGCCACGGTTTCGTCATCGGCCACCGCCGGCAGGCGGTAGTCGATGTGGGCCGGTGAACTTCTCAGCGCATCGCACATCGCCAGCCGCAGGCCGCGCGTGCGGCGCGAATAGACCAGTGCACCTGCTGCCTCGTTGGGCAGTGCCTTTCGAGCCTGCTCGACGAAGGCTTCGATCAGGCGGATCGGCAGCACACCGAACGAGAACGCCACGCGCTCCTGCACATGCCCATAGGGCAAGGGCATGCCGGGCTGGCAAGGCATCAGGCGCTGCACGCAGTCCAGCCAGTCCAGCTTGATCTGCACGAACACGCCGTTGGCGGCCACGATCACGCGCTGACCGTTCTGCATGTCGGGCAGCAGCCCGTAGCGCGGCATGGCAACCACGGGACAGGTCGATTGCAGTGCGACATCGCGCGGGTCCATCACGCACCCTCCTTCGCGCCGAGCAGCGCACCCAGCGTCTGCTTCGCATCTACCAGGACACGCTCGGGGAAGCGGCCGAATTTGCCGTCCAGCATGTCGCGCCAGAACGCGTAAGCACCACCCCGGTAGCTGACCAGCTTGCCCTGGGTGTTGGGGTGCGTGAAGTAGGAGCGCAAGAAGGCATCGTTCCAGGCCTCGATCTTCTCGGCCGTGGTGCCCTCGGGCCGCGGCACGTTGCCTTGGCAGATGTCGCCGTTCGGGTAGACGTTGAAGTACGGCGCCTGGTACAGCAGCGTGGCCGGCGTGGGCCGGGTGCTGCCCTTGACGGCCCACACCTTCCAGACGCGGCTCGAGGCTGCGAACACCAGCCCGGGGTGTGGCACCGTCTCGCCGCGCTCAAGCGCGCCCATCTGTTCTTCATGGCCTTCGGTGCGGAATGCGATGTGCCGCTTGCCCGGCGGCAGCCACCACAACAACAGATCGCCATCCATGTACAGCACCGTCTCCGGCAGGAAGCCCCCATGCGCCACGTTCTTGTTCAGCGCGCGCGCCAGATCGATGGCGGCGCGCGGCGTCATCGCCTGCCCCGCGCCGATCACCGATTCCCCATCCACGTCCTCGACCTCGTGCACCGTCGCGAAGGCGCTGCCCGAGGCCCCGTGGTAGATCAGCACCGCCCGGTCCAGACGCAGGATGCCGTCCGTCTGCGTCCTGATCGAAAACTCAGCTTGGTTCATGGTGTTGAGGTCCCTCACGGCTTCGACGGCTGGCCGGGTTTCGTGCCTGCGTCCCGCTGCTTCCTGCGCGCCTTGGTGTCTTCGAGGCGCGACACGATGCGCTCCGCGAGCAAGTCTGCGAGCGCCTTCGCATCTGCGCCGTTCACTGAACAGTTGCCGTGGATGGCGTTGACGTTGAATCCCGACGCCATGCACGGGATCAGCTGCTTCAACGCCTGCCTGGCGTCCCTGGTCGAGTAGCTGACTCGCAGCAATCTCTCGCTTCTCATCGTCGTCTCCAAAGCCGTTGTCGGCACACGTCGTGCGCCTTCGATTCCAGCCTCCAGTCTCACCCCGAAAGCTGGTGGATCAAGCGGTCGATCAGCCCGATGGCCTTGAAACGCGTGCGCATGGCCTGCTGCCAATCGGCCATGCGTTGAGGCTCGTTCAGTGGCATCTGCAGTTCGCCGATGCGGTCGCAGAACTCGGCCTGGTGCGCGAGGTTCAGCAAGTCGTCGTAGATGCGCACCGTCACGTCGCTCTCGCGCCAGGACAGCACGGCACCGAAGCCAATGTATTCGCCGTCGATGTCGGGCCGGAATTCGTCTTCGATTCGCAGGCGGGACAACGCGAGTGCGTCGGCAGCGATCTGCTGTGCCCGTGGATCGTCCAGCCTGCGCGCCATGCTCGACAGACTCGGCGCGCGATGCGCCCTCGGATTGCCGGGTGGCCAGCACCGGGCCCAATCGGGATACGCCTCGATCAGCGTCTGGCTCGTGACCATCTCTTCGCGCATCGCCGTCCTCGCCTCCTCATCCTCCCCGCACTGCATGTCCAGCGCGATCTCTTCGTTCTCCTCGCCGCACCAGTACACGTAGGTCGCCACGTCGCAGGCGATGTCGGGCGTGAACAGCGGGTAGATGAAGCGGCTTCTTTCGGCCAAGACCTTGAGCACGGCGGCACCGAGGCCTGCACAGGCACGCTCCAGCGCCTCCAGCCCCTCGCCGATGGGCCATTCGCCTTCGCGCGTCTCGTACCAGTAGAGATCGACCGCGCTGTAGTGCAACGGCACGGCGGCCTGGGCCAGGGGATAGCGACCACCGTCGTTCAGAGCCCCCATCGCAAAGCCCGGCGAGAGGCAGTGCAGCGATCCAATCTGGCGCTTGACCCAGGCATCGAGGGCCTGTTCGCAGACCCGCAGCGTGGCGTCCCACGCGGCCGGCAGGTCGCCCTCGCGGATGGCGCCCGCATCGATCAGGAAGCGCGACACGGTGGCGTTGGCTTTCGCCAGTGGGGAGGGCAACAGCGTTCGAGGGATGCCTGCCGACAAGCGCGGCAGTGTCATCGCGTAGTTCACGGCAGCGGTGCCAGGGACTCGCTCGGCGGCGTCATCCGCGACGCATCGCGCTGCTGCGGGTTGGCCGCGAGCGCGCGGTGCGCGAAGGCACTCCAGGCTTGCGCGCAACGCCTCACGCTGCTGCGGTTCAGGGCCTTGACCAGCTTGCCGTCCGCGCCCGCGACGCGGCCATCGGCCTCGGCATCGACCTGTGCCGACAAGGCAGCGAGGCGCTTGCCTGCGCGGCGGGTTGCTCCCTTGGTGCCCACGGCCTTGCGGAAACTGAACTCCTGCACGCCGTCGCGCACTTCGCCGGACTCGATTTCGGCGCTCACCAGTTCGGGGTATTGCGCGCTGTACAGGTCGCGCACTTCGCGGGGATCCAGGCCCGGCACATCCGGCAGCAGGATGCCGTTGTAGCGAAAGCGCCGTTGGATTTCGTTGACTTCGATGGACATCGCTTCTCCTTGTGCTCTGCTTGTGTCGTCGTGGTCGGCAACCACGTCTCGGTTGCCCTGCAGTCAGTCTCTCAGCGGACGGCCGGCCATCAAGTCCATCGCGCGGACGAGTCGCTGTGGCAGTCCGGGGCGCCGTCCGTTTCAGCCGAACAAGTCGAGCGCCGCGCTGCCGCCGGCAATGGCCGCCGCTGGCGCCTGGGCCTGGTCCTCGGTCTCGTCGTCCTCGGTCGTGCTCGACACCGGCATTGCAGGTGCTGTCGCGACTGGCGCGCTGCTCGCCGCAGCAGCGGGCTTCCCCGCCTTGGACGCAGCGTCTCCCGCTTTCTTGACCGAAGCCTGCTTGGCGGCTTCCAGCACTTCCTTGGTGGCCTCGGCCTGTTCGGCAAGGCTGTGCCGCACCTCGCGGTAGCCACGCAGCGCTTCCACGAAACCGGCATCGAACTCCTGCGGCGTGGCCGTGAGACTCAGTGCCTTGGTCAGCGCCGGTTCGTCCACGTCCTTCCTCGGCTTCGGGATCACGTGGACCGTCATCCGGCCGGTTTTCTCGTCGGCGCTCACGATCATCGTGAGGGTCGCGCCGGTCGCCAGCGCATGCAGTTCTTCGAACATCGTCATGTCATCCACTCCTTGAATGGGAACACCCCATGGATTCATCCTATGGGGCGTCCCCTGTGTGTCCAGTGCCTGTTCGGCGGGGGGCGGCCTGTGCGGCCTTCACGCTGCCAGGACCCGTGTTTTGTCGTCGGCCACTGCATCGGCGGTGCCGTCCCCGGCGTCATCGGGCGGCGTCTGCGGCTCGTCGTATGCAGCGCCGATGACGGCATGGCGCGGGTAGCGCATGACCTGCGGCACCGCGCCCCGGTACTCGAATCCCTCGACGGCAAGCAGCGCGGCGATGAACTCGGCTTTCTTGCCGGCCCGCACCGTCTTGAAACCTTGCCCCATCACCCGCTTCAAGCCAAGTTCCTCGGCGAGGCTCTCGAGTTCGCTCATCGTGAACAGATCGAGGAAGGTCTTGTCCAGTCGGAAGCAGCGCGCCTCGTCAACCTCCAGGTAATTCAGCAGCAGTTCGAGGTTGCGGACATCGACGCCGAAGGCTGCGGATGCGGTCACCGCGTGCACGAGCTTGTCCAGTCGATCCGTCTCGATGGCGTGCGCGCAGCGCAGGTGCCCGCCGAGGTTCGACTGGAACCGGCTTGCGGTCCCGGCAAGCTTGTCGGCCACCTTGGCAAACTGCTCGCTGCGAAGGTCGCTGCCGCGTCCTGCCAGCGCGAGCGCGATCAGGACGCGGTGGTTGCGCTCGGGCTGCGTCATGAGCGCGTTGGCAACCCATCTGCGCCACTGCGCGATGCGGTGATCCACCACACGCTGCGGCGTCTGGTTCGATGCTTTCTGCACTGCCACCGGCTTGACGGGGCCGGGGGTCCGCTTCGCACCCTTGTGCGCACGACCCTGCTTCGAACTCCCGTCGGCGAGCGGCGCCGGCCCCGAGACCGCTTCGCGCTGCGCCTTGCGCCATGCCGCGACCTTCTGGCTGTTGCAGCCGGCGTCGAAGCACAGCGACCGGGTGACCTCACCATACGAGCCGGGCATGGCCGAGACGGCGCAGCCGAACGACTGGCATCCCTGGCACGACACGTACTGTGCATCGCCGACGCCGAGCCCGCCCTCCGCTGACACCGGCAGCGGCGTGAATCCATCGGTGATCTTCACGATCCGGATCACCGGGTATTCGTCCTTCAACGCCGCCGCCCTGGCGTCCACGGCCTGCAGGGTCAGTTCGTCGAAGTGCGTGGGATGCTGGCAGTAGCCCTCGCCGAGGGATTCGGAGAACAGTCCTGCCTGCCGTGCCGAGTTGTGTGGGCATCCGGTGCAGGGCGCTGTGTCGAAGATGGCATCCGCCAGTCGCCGCACGTACTGGCCCAACTGCGCCTTGAGCACCGCGACCGGCACCTTGTGCGCGACGATGGCGGACAGCACCGTGTCCTGCTTCTCCGGAGGCACGCCCGCCCGCAGTTCGGCATGCCCCAGCATGATCTGTCGATGCGTCAATGCCTTGAGCACGGCCGGCGTGCAGGCCATCAGCGCAAGACGGCTTTCCAGCACGTCGAGTGACCAGCCCAGGTTGCGTGCGGTTTCCGCCTTGTCGCCGCGGTTGCGCAGCAGTTGCCGCTGCGCGGTGCGCGCCTCTTCGGCCATCGACATGCCGGCGCGGTGGTAGTTCTCGATCAGCGCGATGGCCTCGCTGTCGGCGTCGCTGGCTTCGCGGATGACGACGGGCATGTCGTAGCTGTCGCCGAACACGTTCTTCGCGGCACGCCAGCGGCGCTCGCCTGCGATGATTTCTAAGTGGTCCGTGCCGGGAACGGGTCGAACGATGATGGGCTCGATCACGCCGAAGGCGCGGATGCCTTCTTCGAGTTCGGTCATCTCGTCGAGGTCGAAATACTCGCGGGGATTCTTCCCCTGCACGATTCGGGCGATCGGTAAGGTCAGTTGCACAGGTTCTCCTGGGTACTCTTGGGTGTCGGCCCACAAGGGGGTTGCACCATGGTCCCAGCGCCTTCGACGCCTTCAAGCCCGGGCAATGGACCGGTCGACGCGTGGTGGCGAGCGGACTCTGCTCGATACGCATCGGCGATGATTCGATGGCCCCGCCGCCACATTCCTTGGCATGGCGAACGGGGCGACCTCTTCGGCGCACTGTTCCAATCAACCGCGCAACACGAATCCCAAGCAAGGCCCCGCGTGACGTTTCTGATAGCCATCCATGCCAGCGGCTACGCCCTGTTGGCCGCAGACAAGATGGAGAGCGTCCGAGCCTTCGGTCAAACCGTCCCACTCAACATCGAAGCGTCCAAAATCGTCGAGACGCCACTCGGGGCCGTGACCGGCGCCGGCTTGGTCTCGTTGTTGGATGCCGTGAAGGACCGAATTCAGACCGAGTCGGTTTCGCACACTGACCAGATGTTGTCAGTCATCCACGAAGAGCGACAACGGGCCCGCGAACAAGGGAGCGCCAGCACGCAGGATCTCGCCCACACGAGTTGGCTCCTGACCTACCGGGCCCGTGCAGGCGACGGCGTCGCGGTTCGATGCGTCGGATTCTTGCCCAGCGTCGAGGACCAGCGCCTTGTCGTCGTCGAACCCGGCAAGGCGATGCCGGTGTTCCCTCTCGACACGCCACCGGAGCTGGTGGATCGCGTGGTGGACCATCTGCGGTCAAACCTCCACCAGACAGATGGCGGCGCGGATGCAGCCAGCCCTCGGCATCACCTCGCCCTGGTCTGCTGGGCTCTGCGTGAAGTCGCCCAGAACAGCGCGCAAGTGTCGACGACCTTCGATTTCGCCGTCACCACGCCCGCAGGAACGTCGAACCCGCACCGCAGCCTTGACGCCATGCACCCGGCGCTCGACGACGTGCCGAGCTTGGAGCGCTCATGACGCAGTGGCGTGTTGCCCCGGCAGTGCCACCCGCCCGGGACGACGGCGCTGCGAGCACAGTTCCATTGAAGTGGGCACACGACGCCACCACGGGCGCGCCCCGGTACATCCACGACCCGGAGGTCGTCAACAAGACAGGGACCTGCATCTGCCCAGCTTGCGAGCTCGCGCTGACGCCGGTGCTGGCCGGCGAACCGATGCGCGTGCGGCCAACGGCTCATTTCCGGCATCCGGCCGGCGCGCTGCGCGACGCATGCGTCCTGGTCGCCGCGCGGGCCGCCGCTGTACGCCATCTCGCGGAGCGCGGTTTCATCGACCTGCCGCGCCGAACGATGTCCGCCAGGGCACAGGGTTTCAGCGGCCAGGACTATGAAGTCTGGGTCGAAGAGCCCGCCGAGCGAGTCCGCGTGTCCTCGGCGCGGATGCAAGACCACGCCACGGCCGTGCTCACCCTTGATGATGGCCGCGAGTTGACGGTGGACCTCACCGGCCTGCGCGAGCCCATGGCCGATGGCACCGGACATGCCGTCGTGACCATCGCCTTGTCGGACCCGGCGCTGGCCATGCTGGACGCGGAGACGATTCGGGCACGCTTGCGCGTGCTCCCGGACCTGCGGCGGTGTTCGCACTGGAACGATCAAGACCTCGCTTTGCGAAGCCGTGCCACGGCGGCGCGCGCGTCCATCGAGGCGCTGGACGGCTGGGACGCCGCGGACGAAGCCGAATTCCTGAGTAGCCTGCCGACCGGCACTCCTCCGGCTGAGGCGCAGGCGTTTCGACGCGAGACGCTGTTGCATCGCGAAGCCAAGGCGGCTCTGGAAGCGGCTGAGAGCGTCGAGACCCCGGGACTGGAGGTGGTCGTCACCCGCTACCCCCCGGAAGAACTGGCCGGCGATTGGGACGATCAGACGATTCGGAAGGTCTGGCTGACCGGCAGGCGCCGCCTCGAACTGGACGGCGTTCGGCTGGAGTGTCGGCTCGGCCGTATCGTTCCTGACGTGATTGCCACGCTGGGCGGCCGGCAGGTCTACACCCACGGCGGTACGCTGACCAAGGTGGGCGACGTGTTCGATGAAGACACCGAGGACGTTTATGCCCCGGCGTGGCCATCCACGTTGCTGATCGAAGTGAAGGTCACGCACGGCATCGCCGACGAGAAACTGCAGTGCATCCGGCAGTTGGATGTGCCGACGCTGGAAATTGACCTGGGGTCGTTGGGTGGTCGCCTCTCGCGCGAGCAGTTTCGCGATCTGGTAGTCAACCAGGTCATCGGCAAGCGGTGGGTTCACCACCCCGCATTCGTCGGCAAGCGCAGGGTGCTTGATGCAGAGATCGATGCGCACTCGGTGTGCCTGGAATGGGCGCAGCGGATACGCGATTTCAATCGTCCGCGGTGGCTTGCCAAGCCGACTGAATACTGGGTGTTGGCGTACCTCGCTGCGGCTACGAGGTTTCACGACAGAAGCGTGCAGATCAGGCGCGCGCAGCGGACGCGCAACCCTGCCGACGCGCCAGCGCAGGCGCTTGGCCCTGAAGACCCAGAGTGGCGGAGCCTCGCCGACGCCGCAGAGGCCCTCGATGCGCACGGCCTGCCCGGTGGCATGGACCGAGAAATGATCAGTGACACGGGGCTCGTGCCGCGCATCCTCTCGATACGGCACAACCGCGGCATCGGCTACGCAGTCGACAGCGGCTTCCAGGTACTCAACGCCGTCATGCAGAGCGGCGAAGACAATCGCCGCTGGCACACGCTGTACACGATCGCGGTCAAGACCTACGACCTGGCGCAGCACTTCTCCGAAAAGCAAGCCAGGCTCTACGCGTCCTGGCGGCAACTCATCGTCGAGCGGGTGGAGGCAGAAGATGAGATCTACCTCCGTCCCGGCACCTACGACGCGACCCTCAGCGCGTTGTTCCCTGAAATGGCGGTTCGCATTGCGACCGGCTACGGTCTGGCGCAGCAGCAGCGGTGAGCGACTGTTTGGTAGCGCGTCCGCGCTGACTTATTGCACGCTCGACCACAAGGCTTTTGGAGACACCCCCAAGTCGTTCGCGGCGATTTTGAGGGGCATGTCCGGCGCAGCACCCTGAAAGGCCGGAGCTGGAGCCGTTGCTCAACGCCAATGCATCGGCACGTACGCCCCGGCCGATGCAGTGCTCATCTGGTTCACCTCCCTCAGCATCACGAGGCAGATGCGCGCGTTCGGACTGAATGGCTTCATCCACGTTTCGTTGACGAAGAACGGCCCTGCTATGCGACGTCAACGCCTTTGGCATCCTCATGCTGCGCCGGCCAATTCCTCTACCAGCGCGCGAATCGGCTCGGGATATTCAGAAGCTGACATGCCTCGCTGATGCAAGGCCAGAGCGAGGAAGTACTCATGGAACGAGCGGTGGAAGAACCGCAGCGGCATACCAGCCGGACCGCGCCCACGCATGGGTTCGAGCAGTGACGTTGTCGTGTACAGGTCGCTGGGAGCATGGACCTCGAACCGCTTTGCTGCGAGCGGTAGCAATTCGCTCTCCTGAATCGATTCGACCAGTTCGTGCCCAGCATCGGATGAGGCGGTCATCCACAGCGCGACGTCCGTCATGAAGCCCAGGATCTCCCACACGAGTTGGTCGGTGTTCTGCCAGCCCGACGGTCTGAGCCGATCCTTGCGGAAGTCACGCTGGAGTTTCTGCTGGGTCCACAAACGATAGAGTTCGGCCCGGCCGGCCAGCGCGACAGAGCCCCTCTCGGCGACCAGATCCACCGTCATCGCCAAGAACAGCGGATGCTGCAGGGCCAGGTCACCCACGGCGCCATCCTCGAGTTGGCCGCGGAACTGCATCAAGCGCTCACGCATGACGCCGTCGCTTGACCTCAGTGCAGCGTCGACATATTCGAGCGCTTGTGCAATCGACCAATGATGCAGTTCGATGAGTTGGAGCTCTTCTCTGGCGAAGGGGCTGCCTGAACCCAGTGGTTCGGTGTACCCGGAAAAGTGATCGACGAAGTGTTCGCGCCGGGTTGTGAGGACAACCTGGCATTTCGAACGTGAGAGCTCAGTCGTCAGCACCTGGAAGCCCGGCATCGAAGCGTAGAACCGGTTCTCGTCAATGGCATCGATCAGCAGCAAGAACTTGGTGTCCTGATCGCGCAAGCGTGCAGCCAGCAAGGGGCCAGCCAACCAAAGCAGCAGTTGCCTCTCCTCGCTGCTGAACTCGGACCGATCATTGAAGACACCGACGTACTCGACGATCGCCGACGCCAGTCCGTTCTCGTTGCCCGTGCCCCGGTCAGTGTGCTTGAGAGCAGCTGCCGGCACGTAGAGTAGTTGCCTGCCCGGTACTTGCGACAGCCGCTGAGCAAGCGTCGACTTACCGGCGCCGAAAGCACCGAACACCAGTGTCCAGCGAGCTTTCGGGTCTGAAAGCAAGCCAATGGGATCATCGCTGAGAACCTTCCCACTCATGGCAACGATGGGCGTGTCGTGACGACGCAGCTTCAGCTCGCCTCGTTCGTGCGGCACTCTGGTCAGCACGACGTTACCGAAGAGGAACGGTGACCGGTCCCGTTGTGCAGACTCCTGGGCAAGGCGCTGGATTTCCTCGACGATGCGCCGCGACAAGTCTTTGCTCAACTGCTTCGCCAGTTCGTTGAGGTCCCACAACAGCACGTGGCGTGCCTTGCCATCGGTCTTCAGCCCCTCCATCTCAGCGCGAACGCGCTTGGTGAACTCCAGGTCGATACCGAATCGGTTGTACAAGAGCAGATAGGTCAAGCATCGGTGCTCGGACGCCTGAAAGCTGCGAATCGACTTGCTGATCTGCTTGAACTGCGATTCACCCAGCGGCTCGTGAATCTCAAAGCCTTTGCACTGAACAACGACTTCAAGGGGGTCGCCGTCACCCACCAGCACCTGGTCAATGCCACGTCGATCCAGCGCCCCCATGGACTTCGGGTGCGCCAGGCTTGGCCATCTGATGCGGAGCAGAGGCAGGGCGCGGCGCTCGAAGTCATGGCTTGAGCTCGCCTTTAGCTCCTCTTTGATCTTGCCCCACCTGGTATTCGCCATCATCGCCCCAGCGCTACGCCAACCTGCGGCGATTTTGCGGCAACCCGCGCAAGCGGTCGCGCGGCTCCCTGTACCTCAAGGCGTCGATAAACTGCACCGCAGTCGCGTCCCAACGCGCGCCGGCCAATCCTCAACGAAGGTTTGGCCGGTCATCCGAAAAGAAAACAAGGGGGCAGGATGAAGCTCACACGCCTACGGATCAGCAACTTCCAATCCTTCGGGCCGCAGGCCACGGCCATTAACTTCGAGGCCATGACGTTCTTGCTCGGGCCGAATGGCGCGGGCAAGACTGCTGTCCTTCAGGCCTTGGCGCGACTCTTCGGCTTCGACCCTTCGCTGCGTCGCGTGCGGCGCACGGACTTTCACATCACACCCAAAGACCTCGCCATGGGGGATTTCGGGCCACTGACGCTGTGGATCGAGGCGGAGTTCGAGTTCCCCGAACTCAAAAAGGCGAAAGGCAAGCACGCCACCATCCCGGGCCATTTCGCGCACATGCAACTGGACTCGGCCGACGGTGTTCCGTGCGTGCGCTTCCGGCTGACAGCGCAGCTGGATGAAGACGGCGACATCGAAGAGACGATGCACTATGTCGTGCTGACCGACGAAGACGATGAACCCACCAAGACGGTCATCGTTCCAAAGCACGACCGCAACGCCATCCAGGTGCACTACCTTCCGGCTCGCCGGGATCCTACCGACCACATCTCTTTCGCCGCCAACTCGCTGCTGGGCCGCGCATTGCGCGCGGCGGATTGGCAGACTGAGCGCGACGATGTCGCCGAACTGACCCAGAACATCAGCACGGCGCTTGCCGGCAACGCCGCCGTCGAAGGCCTGAGCGAACAGTTGACGGCCCACTGGACCGCACTGCACAAGGGCACCTATTACGCGAACCCCAGCGTCTCGTTTGAGCGCAACGAGATAGACAACCTGCTGCGGCATCTGACAGTCAGTTTCACGCCAGGCCACGACAACCAGATCGTCGACTTCTCGCGGCTGAGCGATGGTCAGCAGTCCCTGCTCTACATCACGCTCGTGCTGTCTGTGCAGGCCATCGGCCGCCAGGTGCTGGCGGGCAAACTGGACGCGTTCGACGTCAACAAGCTGCGGCCGGCGGTGTTCACGCTCGTAGCGACGGAAGAACCCGAGAACAGCTTGTCGCCGCACTACCTGGGCCGCGTGATCAAGGCGCTGAAGGCATTCTCAGGCCACCACGACGCACAGGCCCTCGTCGCCACGCATGCACCGTCCCTCCTTAAGCGCGTGGCGCCGGAGAACATCCGCTACCTGCGACTCGACGCCACCCGCCAAACGACCGTCAAGACCATCATCATGCCGGACGCCTCTGAGGAGGCCCACAAGTTCGTGCGCGAGGCGGTGCACGCGTTTCCCGAGCTTTACTTTTCGCGGCTCGTCATCCTGGGCGAAGGCGACAGCGAAGAGATCGTGCTGCCCCGCCTGATGCAGGCCAAGGGCCTGGCAGAAGACGACATGTCCATCGTTGTTGCCCCGCTGGGAGGCCGGCACGTCAACCACTTCTGGCGGCTGCTGAACGGCCTGGACATCCCCTACGTGACACTGCTCGACCTGGATCTTGGGCGGTATCAGGGGGGTTGGGGAAGGGTGCGCTACGCTGCTAAGCAGATTCTTGCCCTTGGCCATCCGATCAAGGGCCTCACCGCCGAAAGCATCGAGGCATTGCCGGCATGGAACGGCACGGATGAGTTGCTGACCTCTGAGTTCGGGAAAAAGTGGTTGGCCTGGCTCGAGACCCAGTCGGTCTTCTTCTCTTCGCCGCTGGACCTTGACTTCGCAATGCTCCGCCGCTACGGCGACGCCTATGGGTTGACCGAGACAGAGCTCGCCGCGCCCGAGCCCTCCACGCTTGCGGCGGTGCTGGGAAAGAAGCGCCACGGCGTCGACCAATACAGCGAGGAGCATCAGAAACGCTTCGCCGCGTATCACAAGCGGTTCAAGCTCGGTAGCAAGCCGGCGGCGCACCTTGAAGCGATGGCCGATCTCGATGACCAGGAGTTGATCGACAACATGCCACCGCGAATCGCACGCCTGATCGAAGCAGTCGAGGCGCGGCTCAAGGGACTGCCCGAGTGATCAAGGCCGAAGCCTGGCGCCCATGCGACGGACTGGTCCTGGAGCCGAACGCACTCAGGGCTGCCAGGGAAACCCAGCGCAGCCTGGCACTGACCGCCGGCCCGGGCGCGGGCAAGACCGAGATGCTTGCGCAACGCGCCGACTTTCTGTTGCGCACCGCAACCTGCCGCTATCCCCAGCGCATTCTGGCCATCTCGTTCAAGGTCGACGCCAGCCGCAACCTCAAGGACCGGGTACGCCGGCGTTGCGGCCCTGAACTCGCTGCCCGCCTGGACAGCCACACGTTTCACGCCTTCGCCAAGCGGCTGATCGACCGGTTTCGTCCCGTCCTGACCGGTACGGACGCACTGGATGCGGACTACACGATCGGCAAACCCAAGGTCCAACGGCGCCAGATCGAATTCGAGGACATGATCCCACTGGCAGCCCAGATCCTGACCGGCAGCGAGGTCGCTCGCAACGCCGTGCGACAGACCTACAGCCACGTGTTCCTTGATGAGTTCCAGGATTGCACTGACACGCAGTACGCTCTCATCCGAATCGCGTTTCTCGGCACTGGAATTCAGCTCACGGCGGTCGGCGACACGAAGCAACGCATCATGGGCTGGGCTGGCGCGCTGGAAGGGGTGTTTCAGAACTTTGCCCAGGACTTCAACGCCCTGCCCGTCAATCTTTACCAGAACTTCCGATCACAGCCGCGCCTGCGCCGCATGCAGAACGCCATGGTGAAGGTGATGGATCCGAAGGCGGCTGTGCCGGACGCCGAATTGGCCGGCCCAGGGGGTTCGATCGAGGTACTTGAGTTCGATGACAGCCAGCAGGAAGCCGAGGACTTGGCCGAGATGATCGGCGCCTGGATCGATGCAGAGGGCATCACGCCCTCGGAGGTCGCCGTGCTGGTGTCCAAACAGCCCGAGCTCTACGCAGATCGGCTGATGGCCGAGTTGCCCAAACGGGCGATACCGTTCCGCAACGAACAGAGCCTGCAGGACCTGTCCACCGAACCGGCGGCACGGTTGATCGTCGACTTCCTCGCGGTTGTGGTGAGTGATCGAGAACCCGATGCTTACGGTCGACTGATGGCGGTGCTGCTGGCCACGGGACTCGACGAAGATGCCGCCTACGAACTGCGCGCCAGCTGGCACCGGTTCATTGACGGTGCACGCGAACAAACGCGGCAAGCTGACATCGACGCAGGCGCATTGCGAAAGACCGCCAACGAGTTCCTCGCCCTGCTTGGACGAGAGGCGGTCGCGGCACTATCGGCGGACTACGAGCGGGGAGGCCGATTGGAGGAGGTCATCGCACAGACCCTCGAGCGCATTGACGAACTCCTGCAGATCGACGACGACCCGGCGCAGGCGTTGTCGCGGTTCTCCGAAGACAGTGCCGTGCGCATCATGACCATCCACAAGAGCAAGGGCCTGGAGTTCGACACCGTAGTCATGCTGGGCGTCGAGCGACAGACCTACTGGGGTGATCCAACCGAGGAGCGCGCCGCCTACTTTGTCGGCGTCTCTCGCGCGAAGCGTCACCTCTGGATGACGGTAGCTGAGCGCAGGGAACGTCCGGCCGGTGCGCGGCGCTGGGACGAAGCACGCACGGCCCACGCTGAGTTCCTGGGCTATGCGACGACCACCGCGTAGCAGGTTCTATTTGAACTCGACCACGATGGACGCGATGGACGCGATGGCGAGCGCGACGCTGGCCCGATAGCGTAGCGTTCTGAGGTGTTCTCGACCGGCGGAACCGATCTGGCCAACAGCGCAAGTGCTCCGCCCACACCTTCGAAGTCGTGGATTGTGCGGCTGCACCGCCAGGCCCAAGGTCATCTCAGCGCGAACACCGACGCGCTGTGACACGCCCGGTCGACGTGTACCACTTGCCACTTGCCACCCAAAAAGCCCACGGAATCATGGGCGTTGTTGGGGGCGGCCCATCGGCGGGCCGACCTCGCCGTGCGCTGGCCCGCACACTGAGCAGGCATCCGGCTTCGGCCACCCGCGCTCTCTGGAGCGCTCCCGATTCGCGTCGGGCGTTGCGAACGTTACCCGCCTTGATGGACTGGCAGCGCCTCGCCGCTGCCACCTGATTCAGCGCCCCGCGCCGAACTGAATTTGCACCTGCCGATGCCCATCGGCCGGTGCACTGCGCACATCACACGCGTCACGGTAGGCACCGCCTGCCGGTCGTGGCGGGTCGCCATGAAGTCCGGCGCGTCACTGCACCACCAGCCACTGCCCACGGGTCGGCCACGACCCTCTTGCCCAACCCACCCGGGGAGCACGCCTCCCCGATGGGTCGCCGTGTTCCCCATTCATTTGGAGAACACACCGATGGCCCGCACTACCGCGCCTTCCATGTGGCTGCCCGGGTTCGACCCGGACACGCCTGAGCCCCCTGCCCCGTTGTCGCTGACTGCGGGCATTTCCTCAACCACCATCCGCGAGCCCGCTGAGCTTGTCGAGGCAGCACTTGTCGCCAGCACTCGCGACGGCCCGGAGCAAGCCCCGGCGAACGTCCGCGCCAACTGGCGCGTGGTCGCCACGACCTCCGAGGCCGCAGGCCGCGTTGTTTGGCCACTGCTGACACGCTCCGACCTGAATGGCCTGACCGGCGCGGTCGCAAAGTTCGAGGCCAATCTGGCCGCCATCGACACGCTGCGCCAGATCGAAGCCGAAGAGCGTCCAGCCACCGCAACCGAGCGGCAAGTCATGCTGCGCTACACCGGCTGGGGTGGTCTGCCCGCGAGCTTCAACCTCGAAGCCGAAGAGAAAAGCTGGGCCGAACGCGCCCAGCGACTGCAAGCACAGCTCTGCGCCGAGGACTACGAATCGGCACGCGCATCCGTCAACAACAGCCACTACACCGAGGTCCACGTGATCGAGGCGATGTGGCAGGCGGTGGAGCGCTTCGGCTTCACCGGCGGGCGCATCCTCGAGCCTGCGGCCGGCGTCGGTCACTTCATCGGCGCGATGCCGCGCGCGCTCGCCGAGCGCAGCACGACGACCGCCATCGAGATCGACCAGGTGTCTGGCCGCCTGCTCAAGGCGCTCTATGCACCGGGCGGTGTGGACGTGCGGATCGCGCCGTTCGAGAAAACGCCTCTGGCCGACAACTGGTTCGATCTGGTGATCGGCAATGTCCCCTTCGGCAAGTACAAGGTCGCCGACGTAAGCAACCGGGCCTATGCCCGTTTCAGCATCCACAACTACTTTTTCGGCCGCGCGCTCGACCTGGTGCGGCCAGGCGGACTGGTGTGCTTCATCACCAGCAGCCACACGATGGATGCCCAGTACGACGGCGTGCGCGAGTACATCGCAGCGCAGGCTCACCTGCTGGGTGCGATCCGCTTGCCGCAGGGTGCATTCGCCGGACTCGCCGCGACGGATGTGCAGACTGACATCCTGTTCCTGCGCAAGCGGCACCGCGCCGAGGAAGTGGCGAGCGAGTGGGTGGAGTTGGGCATCGTGCCCGACAGCCTGCGGCACCCGCAGTGCCACGAGCGCTACCAGCAGATCAATGCCTGGTATGCACAGAACCCCCAGTTCTGCATCGGCCGCATTCGCCGCCAAAGCAACGGCTACGAAGAAGTGCCGGTGGCGGTCTTTGAAGGCAACCTCGAGACCACGCTGCTTGAGCGGATCGCGCTGCTGCCCGAGGGCGTTTACCAGCCTGCTGTGGCCAAGACAGCACCACTGCGAGTCGTCGTTCCAGCGCAAGCCGGGGCACGCCCTGGCAGCTACCGCCTCCATCAGGGACAGGTGCATCGGGTCGAGGGCAGCGAGATGGTCGATGTCCATGACCAGCTCAACGCCACGCAGCGCGCCCGCGTGACGGGCCTGTGCGCAATCCGCGACCATGCCCGGGCCCTGCTCGATGCGCAACTGGCGGACGATGACGATGGGCGTTTGGGGCACCTGCGAGCCACGCTCAACGGCACCTACGACCGCTATGTCGCCCGGCACGGGTGCCTGTCCACGCGGGCCAACGCACTGGCGTTCCGGCGCGACCCGGACTACCCGCTGCTGCTGTCGCTGGAGTACTACGACGACGAGAGCGACACCGCGCGCAAGGCGGCGCTGTTCACGCGGCGCACTTTGACGAGAGTAGTCGAGCCGAGCACGGCGGGCGAGCCGGCCGAAGCGCTGGCCGCGTCCATCCAGTGGCGTGGCCGAGTCGATCCCGCTTACATGGCGGCACTGCTGGCCGCACCCGAACAGGCGGTGCTGGGCGCGCTGGCCGAAACGGGCCAAGTGTTCGTGGACCCGGCCGACGGAGAGTGGAAGACCGCAGACGACTACCTGTCAGGCAACGTCAAGGCGAAGCTCAAGCAGGCAGCGATGTCCGGCTCGGCCTATCAGCGCAACATCGACGCGCTGGAACAGGTGCAGCCGGAAGACCTGTTGCCCGCGGCCATCGAGCCGCGCCTGGGTGCGGTGTGGATTCCGGCGATCGACGTCGAGGGATTCGTTCAGCAGGTCCTGGAACTGAAAGACTGCCGGGTGGGCTACTCGGCCGAGGCCGGCGCCTGGTCGGTGAAGTACGGCGAGTGGGAAGCGCGTCAGAACGTGAAGGTGACCCAAGAGTTCGGCACCTCGCGGATGAACGCGATCGAACTGGTGCAGTGCGCGCTGAACGTGCAGGTGCCGACCGTTCGGGACCGTGATCCGGAGACCGACAAGTACTTCGTCAATCCCGACGAGACACTGGCAGCACGCGAGAAGCTGGGGCTGATCAAGGAACGCTTCGCGGCCTGGGCCTTCGACAACACCGAACGCCGCGAGAAGCTGTGCAGGATCTACAACGATCTCTTCAACGCAACGCGGCCGAGGCGCTTCGATGGTTCGCACCTGAAGCTGCCGGGGTTCTCACGCTGCTACGAACTGCATCCGCATCAGCCCGATGCCGTC
>PNKD01000005.1 GCA_013822265.1 Leptothrix sp. (in: b-proteobacteria) | reverse complement strand
GCCTGCCAGCCACCAAATCGACGACCTCAGGCGACCGCCAGGCTCACTCCTCAGTGGAATGTGGCGCCCGGCTCCAGGCTCATACCTCGTTGGACAAGACTGCCGGGTGCAGGCGTGCCGCACCGGTGTTCCAATGACGCCCCCGGCGCCGCGCCGACCCACCGCCGAGACAAACCATGGCCAACCGCCTGACCCAGATCGCCACCCGCACCGGAGACGACGGTTCCACCGGCCTGGGCGACGGCACGCGCACACGCAAGGACGCGCTGCGCGTGGCCGCCATGGGCGACGTCGACGAGCTGAACTCGGGCCTGGGCGTGCTGCTGGCCGAAGCCTTGCCCGACGACGTGCGCGGGCTGCTCGTCGTCATCCAGCACGAGCTCTTCAACCTGGGCGGGGAGCTGTCCATTCCGGGCTACACGCTGCTCAAGGCCGAGGCCGTGCTGCGCCTGGACGACGCGCTGGCGCACTACAACGCCGCGCTGCCGCGGCTGAAGGAGTTCATCCTGCCCGCCGGCACGCGCAGCGCCGCGCTGGCCCATGTCAGCCGCACGGTGGCGCGCCGCGCCGAGCGCGCGGTGGTGGCGCTGGCCGCGGCCGAGGCTGTGAACGAGGCGCCGCGCCAGTACCTCAACCGGCTCAGCGACCTGCTCTTCGTGCTGGCCCGCGTGCTCAACCGCGCCAACCTCGACGGGCGGGGCGGCGACGACGTCTACTGGCGCAGCGAGAAGCTGGCGCGCAGCGGCGAGTAGGTCGGCCGCGTGTGCGGGCGAGCGGGCGAGCCCGGGGCTGCGTTCAGTAGCTGATCGCGCGCGCGTCCAGGTCCACCGTCACCAGCGGTCGCCCCAGCGCGGACAGCGTGGCGCGCGCAAAGGCGCCGGCCCACGCCGGGTCGTCGGTGAACTTGGCCGGCGCCACCGTCTGCGCCAACGCCATCACCTTGTCGGCGGTGAGCACCTTGCCCGTACCGCGCAGCGGCTCGCATTCCTGGGCCACGAACTGCTCGTCGAGCCAGCGTCGGGCCTCGTCGGCGGGCATTGCGGGCCCGTCGGCGCGCAAGTCGATCTCGTGCGTGCGCTCGGGGGCGAAACGGATGATCAGGCTGTGACGCATGGGCACTCCTCATGTGCCCCCAAAGCATACGGCCAGCCGCCGCCATGCAACCGGGGCGAGATCAAGGGTGCTGCGGGCGGTGTGGTCCGCCACGGGGCCGTGCCCCCCCGGTTCGCGGGGGCCGTTGAGCTGTGATGACGGGAAGTGGCGCGTTCTCCGCTGGAGATCCCGCCAACCAACAAGGGGCCGTTGGCCCCCCTCACGGAGAACGTCCATGCACTGCCGTCACATCACCACACCGCTGCGCACCCTGCTTGCCGCCGCCTGCACGCTGGCGGCGCTGCCCGCGCTGGCCGGGCCGATCTGGAACCTCGACTTCACCGGCGTCATCGACAACAGCCGCGACAGCGGCAGCGGCGGCGTCGGCGCGCTGTTCGGCGCTGCCACCTGGGGCGGGCAGAACGGCCAGGTCATCAGCGGCCGCATCACCATCGACAGCACCGCCTACGCCGACCAGAGCGCCAGCGTCTACAACGGCAGCTACGGCCCCACCAACGGGCTGTTCCCGCAGCCGGCCGATTTCTTCACCGCCACCTACGGCATCGGCGCCTTCAGCTTCAATGCCAGCGAGCACATGGGCAACAACGCCCAGCACTCGCTGGAAGGTGCGTACGTGCAGAACATCCCGCCGGTGAACTTCGTGCAGCAGGACATCTACCAGATCGGCGAGGCGCCGCATCATGGTGCCGGCCACGGCCAGCAAATTGCCGCCGGCTCCAGCCCCGCGATGCGCTGCAGCGTCTCGACCCGCCGCTGCAGCGGTGCCGCGCCGGCGCGCGTCCGACAGCGCCAAGGCCCGGCGCCGCACCAGCGGGCGCAGCGCGCCGGGCAGGGCCGCCGCGGCGGGTGTCAGCCGGCGTGCCGCCGCCGTGCCTTCACTGCCGCGCCTAGCACGCCCAGCACGTTCACGGTGTCTTCCCAGTTGATGCAGCCGTCGGTGATGCTCTTGCCGTATTCCAGCTTGGCCGGGTCGTCCTTGCCGGGGCTGAACTTCTGCGCGCCGCCGTGCAGGTGGCTCTCGACCATGACGCCGAAGATGCAGCGGTTGCCGGCTTCGAGCTGCGACGCGACGTCGCGCGCGACGTCGAGCTGGCGCTGGTGCTGCTTGGCGGCATTGGCGTGGCTGGCGTCGATCATCAGCCGGCAGGGCAGCTTGGCGGCCTCGATCTCCTGGCACGCCGCGGCGACGTGGGCGGCGTCGTAGTTGGGCTCCTTGCCGCCGCGCAGGATGACGTGGCAGTCCCTGTTGCCTTTGGTCTCCACGATGGCCACCTGGCCGTTCTTGTGCACCGACAGGAAGTGGTGTGGCCGCGCCGCGGCCTGGATGGCGTCGATGGCGATCTTGATGTTGCCATCGGTGCCGTTCTTGAAGCCCACCGGCGCGCTCAGGCCGCTGGCCAGCTCGCGGTGCACCTGGCTCTCGGTCGTGCGCGCGCCGATCGCGCCCCAGCTGATGAGGTCGCCGATGTACTGCGGGCTGATGGTGTCGAGGAACTCGCTGCCCGCCGGCATGCCCAGGCGGTTGATGTCCACCAGCAGCTGGCGCGCGATGCGCAGGCCCTCGTGGATGCGGTAGCTCTCGTCGAGATAGGGGTCGTTGATCAACCCCTTCCAGCCCACCGTGGTGCGCGGCTTCTCGAAGTACACGCGCATCACCACTTCCAGCTCGCCGGCGTGTTTGTCGCGTTCGACCCTGAGGCGGCGCGCGTATTCCAGCGCTGCGGTGGGGTCGTGGATGGAGCAGGGGCCGACGATGACGAGCAGGCGGTCGTCCTCGTTACTCATGATCCTGCGCACAGAGGCGCGCGTGCCGCTGATCAGCGTCTCCACCGGCGTGCCGGCGATGGGGAAGAAGCGGATCAGGTGCTCGGGCGGCGGCAACGGCGTGACGTCGCGGATGCGCTGGTCGTCGGTCTGGCTGGTCTTCTCGCTGAGGGCCAGGCGTTCGCCCTCGGGGGTCGCTGATTTCGGGCTCATGGGGCTCTTTCGTGGGGGGCCATCAAGTCGCCGGCAACAAAAAACCGCCGGGGCTGCCGGCGGTTGGTTGGGGGTGCGTTGCCTGTCTGTCGTTGCTTACGCGCTTGCCTCTCCAGCCGCCGTGCGGTGCGAGAACCAATAGGTCGTAAAGAACAAGCTTGCAAGACGCATGCGGGCGAATGTAGCACGCGTGTCATTGCGCGACGCTGACGGCCGGGGCCACCGCCAGGTGCTGCGGCGCGGTGACGCCCATCGAGACATACAGGCTCGTCACGGCCTCGACGCTGAGCGCGGCCGGGCTCACCCAGGCCTCGGGCACGAAGAGCAGTCCGCCGCCGATGGGTACGGGCGCGGTGGGCACCAGCACCGCCAGGCAGCGGCGGCCGTCGATCAGCAGCACCTCGGCGGCGGTCTGCAGCGCCAGCACCGTGGCGCCACCCTCGCCACCGCCGAAGCGCACCCACACCGCGCGCATCGCGCGCTCGGCGCCGGCGTCGCGGCGGACGAACAGCGCCACCAGCTTCTGCGACATCTCGTAGACCTGGCGCACCAGCGGAATGCGGCGCATCACGCCGTCGAGCAGCCGCGCCAGGCCGCGCTGCAGCCCGAGTTCCACCAGCCCGCCCAGGCCCACCAGCGCCAGCGCCACGAGGCCGATGCCGATCAGGTAGCCCACCACTTCAGAGCCCGTGACGCCCAGGCCGACGGCCACCAGCAGCGAACCCACGGCGCTGTCGGGCCCGAGCCAGCGGAACAGCACGCTGGCGGCCCAGGCGAAGATGGCCACCGTGGCGGCCAGCGGCAGCGCGGCGAGCGTGCCGGTGACGAAGAGTCTCAGCAGGTGGCGGTGGGCGCGTTTCATGCCCGGATTGTCTCTGCGGGCCAGGCCTTGGCGCGGCGCCGCGCGAAGCTCAGCGGGGCTGGGCCTCGAAGCCGGCCGCGGCCAACGCGCGCACCGTCTCGTCCACGTGCGCGCGGTTGCGCGTCTGCAGCACCAGTTCGACCTCGACGTTCTGCGCCGACAGCGTGGAGAAGGCGCGCTGGTGGTGCACCTCGTCGATGTTGGCGCCGGCCTCGGCCACCACGGCGGTGATGCGCGCCAGCACGCCGGGCGCGTCGCGCGCGTTGACGCGGATGCGCGCCAGCCGGCCGGCGCGCACCATGCCGCGCTCGATCAGCGCCGACAGCATCAGCGGGTCGATGTTGCCGCCGCACAGCACCAGCCCGACCTTGCGGCCGGCGTAGCGCGCGGGCTCCTTCAGCAGCGCCGCCAGGCCGGCGGCGCCGGCGCCCTCGACCACCGTCTTCTCGATCTCCAGCAGCATCAGCACGGCCTGCTCGATGTCGCCCTCGTCGACCAGCACGAGGTCGTCGACACGCTCGCGGATGATCTCGCGCGTGATGCGGCCCGGCACGCCCACGGCGATGCCCTCGGCGATGGTGCTGTTGCCCTGCGCGTGCTGCGTGCCCTTGATGGTATTGACCATGGCCGGGAAGCGGCTGGTCTGCACGCCGATGATCTGCAGCCCGGGCTTGATGTGCCGTGCCGCGGTGGCGATGCCGCTGAGCAGGCCGCCGCCGCCCACCGCGATCACCAGCGTGTCGAGATCGGGCTGGGCGCGCAGCATCTCGATGCCTATGGTGCCCTGGCCGGCGATCACGGCCTCGTCGTCGAAGGGGTGGATGAAGTTCAGCCCCTCCTGCTCGGCCAGCTTCAGCGCGTGCTCGCGCGCCTGGTCGAAGGTCTCGCCGTGCAGCACGACCACGGCGCCGAAGCCGCGCGTGCGCTCGACCTTGACCATGGGCGTGGCCACCGGCATCACGATGACGGCGTGCAGCCCCAGGCGCTGCGCGTGGTGCGCCACGCCCTGGGCGTGGTTGCCTGCCGACGCCGCGATGACACCCTTGATGGGCTGCCCGCTCTCGACCATGACGGCCAGCTTGTTGAGCGCGCCACGCTCCTTGAACGAGGCCGTGAACTGCAGGTTCTCGAACTTCAGGAAGACCTGGCAGCCGGCGATCTCGCCCAGCGTCTTGCTCTCGACGCAGGGCGTGTCCAGCACCTGGCCGGCCAGCCGGGCAGCCGCCGCTTCTATGTCAGCCAGGGTGACCAAGCTTCCCGCCCCGGAACCGGCTTCGCCGGGCCGGTGGCGGACGGCCCCCTCGGGGGGTACCGAGCGAAGCGAGGTCGGGGGCTCCATCTAGGCGGTTCCGCCGACCGTGAGGCGCTCGATGCGCAGCGTCGGCTGGCCCACGCCCACGGGCACGCTCTGGCCGTCCTTGCCGCAGACGCCGACGCCGGTGTCGAGTTCCAGGTCGTTGCCTATCATGCTCACGCGCGTCATCGCCTCGGGGCCGTTGCCCACCAGCGTGGCGCCCTTGACCGGGTAGAGGATCTTGCCGTTCTCGACCCAGAAGGCCTCGCTGGCGCTGAACACGAACTTGCCGCTGGTGATGTCGACCTGGCCGCCGCCGAAGTTGGTGGCGTACAGGCCGCGCTTGATGCTGGCGATGATCTCTTCCTTGGTCTTGTCGCCGGCCAGCATGTAGGTGTTGGTCATGCGCGGCATGGGCACGCTGGCGTAGCTTTCGCGGCGGCCGTTGCCGGTGGGCTTGACGCCCATCAGGCGGGCGTTGAGGCTGTCCTGGATGTAGCCCTTGAGGATGCCGTCCTCGATCAGCACGTTGCGTTGCGTGGCATGGCCCTCGTCGTCGACGTTGAGGCTGCCGCGGCGGTCGGGCAGCGTGCCGTCGTCGAGCACGGTCACGCCCTTGGCCGCCACGCGCTGGCCGACGCGGCCGCTGAAGGTGCTGCTGCCCTTGCGGTTGAAGTCGCCCTCCAGGCCGTGGCCCACGGCCTCGTGCAGCAGCACGCCGGGCCAGCCCGGGCCCAGCACCACCGTCATCTCGCCGGCCAGTGCCGGGCGGCTGTCGAGGTTGGTCAGCGCCGCCTGGACGGCGTGGTCGACGTATTGCTGCATCACCGCGTCCTGGAAGTAGCCGAGGCCGAAACGCCCGCCGCCACCGCCGCTGCCGACCTCGCGCCTGACCTTCCCGCCCACCGTCTGCTCGGCGATGACGGTGACGTTCAGCCGCACCAGCGGCCGCACGTCGGCCGCGCGTGTGCCATCGGCGCGGGCCACCAGCACGACGTCGTACTCGGCGCTCAGGCCGGCCATCACCTGCACGATGCGCGGGTCCTTGGCGCGCGCCATCTTCTCGACACGCTCGAGCAGTGCCACCTTCTGCGTGCTGTCCAGCGTGGCGATGGGGTCGGTGGGCGCATACAGCAGCCGGCTGCCCGCCACCTTGGGCGCGCGCGCCAGCTTCACGCGCCGGTTCTGGCCCGCCGCGGCGATGGTGCGCACGGTGCGCGCGGCGTCCATCAGCGAGTCTTCGCTGAGGTCGTCCGAATAAGCGAAGGCCGTCTTCTCGCCGGCCACGGCGCGCACGCCCACGCCCTGGTCGATGCTGAAGCTGCCGCTCTTGACGATGCCCTCTTCCAGGCTCCAGCCCTCGTGGCGTGTGGTCTGGAAGTAGAGGTCGGCGTCGTCGACGCGGTGCTCGGCGATGGTGGCCAGCGCGCGCTGCAGCGTGGCGTCACCGATGCCGAAGGGCTCGAGCATCAGCGCCTGCGCGATGGCCAGGCGCTCGACGGTGGGTTCGCGGGAGATCATGGCGGGCGGGCCCTGCTGCAGAGGTGGAAATCCATTGTAGGAGCGGGCTGCCGCCACGCCCGGCGTGGGGCTCAGCGCCGTTCTCAGCGCCGTTCGCGCCGCGCCACCCACAGCGTGGCCGCGACGATCACCGCGCCGCCCAGCAGCGTGGTCTGCGTCGGCACGTCGGCGAACAGCAGCCAGCCCAGCGCCGCGGCCCACAGCAGCTCGAGGAACTTCACCGACTGCGTCGACGAGATGTCGGCGATGCGGTAGCTGCGCGTCAGGCAGTAGTGCGCGCTGCTGCCCAGCAGGCCCGCGAGCGCAAAACCCGCCCACTGCGCGGCGCTGGGCCATTGCCACCCCCACAGCGCCATCGGCAGGCTGAACAGCGTCACGCTCAGCGCCTGCCAGACGACGATGACGCCGGGCGTCTCGGTGCGCGTCAGCACCTTGGTGATGAGGAAGGACGCCGCGAACACCGGCGCCGACGACAGCATCAGCAGGTGCCAGCCGCCGCCGCTGCCCGACAGGCGCGGCCCGACGACGAGCAGCACGCCGACGAAGCCGAGCGTGGTGGCCAGCCAGCGTGAGCCGCGCATGGGCTCGCGCAGCAAGAGCGCGGCGCCGATCATGATGAACAGCGGGGTGGTGAAACCGATGGCCGTCAGGTCGGCCAGCGGCAGGTGAGGCAGCGCCATGAACCACAGCACCAGGCCCAGCGTGTGCACGGCGCCGCGCGTGAACTGGCCGCCCAGGTTGTTGGGCCGGTAGGCGGCCAGGCCGCCGTGCCACACCAGCGGCAGCAGCACCAGCAGGCCGAAGAGATAGCGCAGGAACTGCGTCTGCATCGGGTCGAGGTGCTGCGACAGCCCGCGCAGCACGGCGTTGAGCAGGCAGAACAGCAGCCCGCTGGCCGACGACCAGAGCAGCCCGCGTACGGTGGGCGAGAGCTGCGCTGTCCGTGCGTGCCACCGTCCGCGCAGGCCGCGCGGCATGTCGCCCGCGGCGGCGGGCTCCTCGCCCGGGGCGGCGCTCAATCGGGTTCGCCGCCGCCGCCGGCACCGGCGCCCGCCCGCAAGGCCAGCGCCCGCTGGTACAGGGTGTTGCGCGGCGCGCCGCTCAGTTCGGCGGCCAGCGCCACGGCCTGTTTCAGCGGCAGATCGCGCATCAGCACGCGCAGCGTGCGCAGCGTGTCCTCGGGCAGCGCGCCGGGCTCGGCCGCCGCCACGGCCAGCGCGTGCAGCACGAGCACGAACTCGCCGCGCTCATGGTGCTTGTCGGCGGCCAGCCAGGCCGGCAGCTCGGCAGCCGGGCGGGTGAGGATGGTCTCGAACTGCTTGGTCAGTTCGCGGCACAGCGTCACCGTGCGCTGCGGCGCCTCGGCGGCCAGCGCCGCGACGAGCTCGGCGATGCGGTGCGGGGCCTCGAACAGCAGTTGCGTGCGCGCGTCGGCCAGCACCGCGGCCAGCGCGCCGCGGCGTTCGGCGCCCTTGGCGGGCAGGAAGCCGACGAAGCAGAAGCCCGCGGCCCGCGTGTCGCCGGCGGCGCTCAGCGCGGCCAGCGCGCTGCTCGGCCCGGGCAGCGGCACCACCGGGTGCGAGGCCGCGGCCGCCGCGGCCACCAGCACGGCGCCGGGGTCGCTGACCGCCGGCGTGCCGGCGTCGCTGACGTAGGCCACACGCTGCCCCTGCGCCAGCCGCGCCAGCACGGCCTGCGCCGCGGCGTGCTCGTTGTGCGCGTGCAGCGCCAGCAGCGGCTTGTGCAGCCCGAGGTGATTGAGCAGCTGCGCCGCGATCCGCGTGTCCTCGCAGGCCACGGCGTCGACCAGGCCCAGCACGTGGATGGCGCGCAGCGTCAGGTCGGCCAGGTTGCCGACGGGCGTGGCCACCACGTAGAGTGTGCCGGCCGGGTGGTTCTGGTGGCCGGTGGCCAGCAGCGCGGCGCGGTGCAGGGGGGAGGGGTCGATGGTCACGAGATGGTGGGGCGGCGGTGGGGCAGGCCAGGCACGGGCGCCTGCCGGGGCTGGCGGTTCAGCCGGCCAAGCGCCCGGCACCCAGGCCGGCACCCAGGCCCGGGGTGACGCCGCCGAATCCCGCGCACTGGCCTGGCTGCTGGCGCGCGGGCTGCAACTCGTCGAGCGCAATTATCGGCTCGCCCGCGGCCCCTCGGCGCGCGGCGGCGAGATCGACCTCGTGATGCGCGATGGCGACGGCACGCTGGTCTTCGTCGAGGTGCGGCAGCGTCGCAGCGCCGGCCAAGGCGGTGCGGCCGCCAGCGTCACCGCCACCAAGCGCCGGCGCCTGGTGTTCGCGGCGCAGCACTACCTGCTGCGGTTCGCGGCGCCGCCGCCCTGCCGCTTCGACGTGCTGGCCATCGACGGCGACGAGATCGACTGGCTGCAGGCCGCCTTCGACGCCTGAAGGCGGGCCGCGGCCCTTCGCGCCGTCAAGGCCCGTCGCCGAAACGCGAGCTCGTCGAGGCCATCAGGTTGGCGTACCTGTGCACGTGCTGGCCCATGCCGCGCAGCCGGTCGGCCAGGCGCCGCGCCACGCCCAGCGGCAGCTTGGCCGCGGTGCGCGGCTGCTGCTCGATCAGCAGCTCCAGGCCCTTGCGCGTCAGCGCCGCGGCCGTCACCGCGCTCAGCGCGGTGCAGGGGGCCGAGCGCGGCGTGCCGTCCAGCAGCCACATCTCGCCGATGATGCCACCCGGCCCCAGCACCGCCAGCGGGAGCTCCTCGCCGGCATCGATGCCGTGCATCTCGATCTGCACCTCGCCCTCGAGCAGCAGCATGTGCAACGAGCGCGCGCCTTCGCCTTCACGCAGCACGGTGGCGCCGGCGGCGCAGCTGACCAGGCCCATGTGCGCCACGACCTGGCCCGCCCCGTTGCGGGTTCAGCGGCAGCCGCGTCTGCGACGTGCGCAGCAGGTCGGCGGCGCGTTCGGCCAGCGCGGGCAGCTCATGCAGTGCGCGCTGGCGGGGGTGGCGGTGCTGGGCGGCGTATCCATGCGGGCACACTGGCCTGCGGGAGGCCACCGAACCCCCCTCGTGCGATGGCCCGGCAGCCACCCAGCGCCGGCGCCCCTGCGGCAGAATGAAATCCGATGAGGCCTGCTGCCGCCGTCCCCTGCGACTCGATCGTCGTGTTGCTGCGCGATCTGGTGCGCATCCCCAGCCGTGCCGTCGAGGACGACCTGGCGCCGGTGCTGGGCTGCATGGCGGGCTGGCTGAGGGACCGCGGGCTCACCTTTCAGGCGCTGCGCGGGCCGGGCGGCGAGCCGCTGGGCCTGTATGCCGAGGTGCAGGGCAGCGCCGGCGCCGGCCCCTGGACGGTGCTCGACGCCACGCTGGACACCGCCGGCTTCGGCAACCCCGCCAGCTGGGCGCGGCCACCCACCAGCGCGGCCGTGGCCGACGGCTGGCTGCACGGCCGCGGCAGCGCCGACTCCAAGGCCGGCGTGGCGCTATTCGCCCACCTGCTGCACGAGTTCGCCGCCGCGCCGGCCGCCTTTGCCGGCCGCCTGGGCGTGCTCTTCGACCTCGACGAGCACAGCGGCGGCTTCGGCGGCGCGCGCGCCTTCTTCGACCACCCGTTCGAGGGGGGGCCGCCGCCGCGGCCCGACGGCGTGATCATCGGCTACCCGGGCATGGAGCGCATCGTCACCGGTGGCCGCGGCTTCCTGCGCGCGCGGCTGGCGGTGCACGGCGTCGCCGCGCACTCGGGCGCCTCGCGCCAGCGCGGCGTCAACGCCATCGATCGTGCGCTGGCGCTGGCGCGGGTGCTCGCCGCGGCCAGGCTGCCGGCCGGCGGCGAGACCTTCCCGCTGCCGCCACAGCTCACCTGGACCGGCATCCACGGCGGCGGCGACGGCTTCAGCCAGGTGCCCGACCTGTGCGAGCTGCGGCTCGACCTGCGCCTCACGCCGGCCTTCGACGCCGCCGCGGCGCGTGCGCTGGTCGAGAGCGCGGTGCGGGATGCCGACGCCGGCCGCGGCGCCGCGCCGGCCACCGCCGTCACCTGGCACGCCGGCTGGCCGGCCTACCAGGTTGCCGACACCCACCCGCTGGTGACGGCGCTGCGCGAAGCCGCGCGCACCGAACTGGCGCTCGACCTGCCCACCGTCGTCGTCGGGCCCTCGAACATCGGCAACTACCTCGCCAGCCTGGGCGTGCCGGCGCTGTGCGGCTTCGGCGTGCAGTACCGGCACATCCACGCTGCCGACGAAGCCGTCGCGCTGGACAGCATCGCCCCCGTCTACCGCATCTACCGCCACGCGCTGCAAGCGCTGCAGCGCGGCTGAACCGCCGCGGCGGACGCGCCGCTGAGGAGCCGTGATGAGTGATCGAGCCACGCCAGCCATGCAGGCCGCGCCAGCCGCACCAGCCGCAGCCCCACCGGGCGGCCCCGCGGCCGCGGCCGAACGCACCGAGGAACTGCGCCTGGCGCTGGTGCTCAACGGCGGCGTCAGCCTGGCGGTGTGGATGGGCGGCGTGGCCTTCGAGCTCAACCGCCTGGTGCGCGAGACGCACCCCGTCTACCGCGGCCTGCTCGAGCTCACCGGCACCGCGGCGCGCATCGACGTCATCAGCGGTACCAGCGCCGGCGGCATCAACGGCGCGGCGCTGGCGCTGGCGCAGATCCACGACCGCAGCCTCTATGCGCTGCGCGACGTCTGGCTCGACACCGCCGGCCTCGAGCGCCTGCTGCGCGACCCCGATGAAAAGGAGCCGGCGTCGATGCTGCGCGGCGACGACTGGTTCCTGCCCAGGATCCGCGACGCGCTGGCCGGGCTGGCGCAAGGCGAGCGCGCCGCGCCCGACGCCGTGCCCGTGCTGCTGAGCCTGACCTCGACGCTGCTCGACGGCCAGGGCCACCGGCGGCTGGACGACTTCGGCGAGGTCGTCGAAGACACCGTGCACCGCGCGCTGTGGCGCTTCGACCGCCAGGGCGACGGCGACACCGACGCCTTCGCCGACCCGCAGATCGTCGACCAGCTGGCCTTCGCGGCGCGCGCCACGGCGTCGTTCCCGGTGGCTTTCGAGCCGGCGTTGTACGACGCCAAGGCCGCGCCCTTCAAGGACGCGCAGGCGCCTCGGCTCAGGGTGCGGCTGCCCAAGGAAGTGGCCGGCGAGCCGGGCACGCCGGGCGAGCCGGACCTGCGTTACCTGCTCGATGGCGGCATCCTCGACAACAAGCCCTTCGAGGCCGCGCTCGAGGGCATTGCGCGCCTGCCCGCGCAGGGCAACACGCGGCGTGTGCTGGCCTACGTCGTGCCCGACCCGGCCGCGGCCGCGGCGCCGCGCGAACGTGACGAGCACCGCAAGCTGGTGGCGCCGACCATGGCCCAGGTGGCCTGGCGCAGCCTGGTGGGCATCCCCGGCTCGCAGTCCATCGCCAGCCACATGGCCGAGCTGCGTGAACACAACGACCGTGCCGCGCGGCGCTGGCGCCGCATCGTCGGCGCGATGCAGCATGTGCAGGCCGCGGCGATGCTGGCGCAGGCCGGGACGCTGCTGCCCGCCTACCGGGCGCGCCGCGTCGACGGCGTCATCGACTACCTGCTCGACGAGACCGAGGCTGCGCTGGCCCAAGGCGGCACGGTGGGCCCGGGCCACGACGGCATGCGCCGTGCCACGCGGCAATGGCTGGCCAGCACTTGGCGCGCCAGCAGCCAGCGCGAACCGGCACTGTGGGCCAACCAGCGTTTCACCGCCGACGAGCAGCGTCAGCTCGACGGCTTGCGCCGGCAGTGGGCGTCGCGCGTGCCGCGCCGCTTCGAGCCGCGCGCGCCGCTGCTGGGCGCCGCGCAGTGGCAGTGGGGGCTGTACGCGCTGGAGTTCGTCGCCGACCTCACGGCCGAGTTGCTGCGCCGTACACAACGCCTGCATGCCCTGGTCGGGCGCTGGACGCAGGCCGACGGCGCCGTGGTGTCGGGCCCGGCAATGGGGGCCACGCCGCCGCCGCGCAGCGACGACTGGCTGGTGCTGGACCGCGCCGACAGCCCGGCGCGCCTGGCACGGCAGGCGCGAGGCCAGCGCGTAGGCGACGATTCACTGCAGCCCAAGTGGCAGCAGGCCTACACACTGGCGGGCAGGCTGCGCGGGCGCCGCCGCCTCGCCGACGCCTCGGCGGGCCGCGTCGGGCGCGCGGGTTTCGCGGCGCTGATCGCGGCCTGGCGCCGCGAGGGCGGCGAGCGGCCGTCGCGGGCACTGGCGCTGGGCCTGCTGGCTGACCTGCTGGGCGCCGACGAGGCCATCGAAACGCAGGTTCAGGGCGACAACGAAGCCGACGCGCGTGCGCTGTTCAAGCTGCTGGCGGAACTCGAGCCGACGATGGCGGCCATCCTGGCCGCGCACCGCCGGCCGACGGGGCGGGCCGATGTCGAGGAAGCGCTGGTCGAGATGCGCGCCATCCACGCCTACCTCTTCACGCCGCTGCCCGACCACGACGCGGCCGACCCGCTCGACCGCCTGGCCTGGCGCGTGCTGGCGCTGGAGGTCTTCGAGGTCAGCGCCGGCTCGCGCCGCATGGGGCCGGGTGCTCGCGCCGAGGTGATGCAGATCAGCGCGCGGCTGAAGTCGGCGCTGGGCGGCGGCAGCGACCCCGCGCTCAAGCTCAACGGCATGCAGCTGGCGCACTTCGGCGCCTTCTACAAGCGGTCGTGGCGCGCCAACGACTGGACCTTCGGCTGCCTGGACGGCATCGACCGCGCCGTGCGCATCGCGCTCAACGCCGACGCGATGCAGCGCCGCTACGGCTTGCGACAGGTGGAGTGCGGCGACGGCCGCGGGCCGCAGAGTGCAGCCACCTACGTCAGGGCTTGCCTGCGCAGCCTCGCGGTCGACGGTGCCGAGATCGAGATCCGGCCCTACCTGCAGCGCCTGTGGGACGCCGACGAGCCCGCCATCACGCGCGAACTGGCCTGGCTGGACCAGGCCTCGACCGTGCCGCCGCCGGTGCTGGAACACAGCGCCACGGCGCTGACGCGGCGGCTGCAGCTCGAGGCGCTGCGGCGCGAGCTGCCTGAGATCGCCACCAGCCTGATCGCCGAGCGCGACAGCGGCGCGCCGCCCTCGGCGCAAGCCGGCGTGCCACTGCTGGCGCGCGTGGCGCCCGCAGGCAAACCTGCGGCGCCCGCACCGGAAGACGTGCAGGCCCTGATCGAGAACAACCTGCTCGGCGGCGAGAGCCTGGCCCAGCAGGTGGGCACCGACCTCTTCACGCGCACCAGCAGCCACGGCCTGGCCACCGCGCACGCCGCGCTGTCGTCGCGCCATGGCGGGCTGAACGCGCTCAACGTGCTGTTCAAGCTGACCGAATGGCCGCTGCGCCTGCTGTACTGGATGGCCAACCGCCTGTCGCACGCCAGCGGCACCGCGGCGGCGCTGGAAGGCGCGGCGCTGGGCATAGGCGGTGCACTGGTGGCGGCGGGGTTGCTCGTCGAAAAGCTGCCCGGCGCGGCGCTGGGGTTGGGCTGGGCGCTGCTGGCCGGCGTCTTCGGCGCCACGCTGCTGCGCAGCGCGCGCCTGGGCGCCTTGCTGCTGGCGCTGCTGCTGGGCGGGCTGTGGCTGCTCGACAAGATCGCCTTCGCGCAACTGGCGGCGGCCTGCGTGGCGTTGTGGCTGCTGATGCAGCCCTGGGGCGGCACGCTGGCGATGCTGGGCATCGTGCTCGCGGCGGTGTGGTGGAGCGCCGGCGGCACGGGCGAGGCGCTGGCGCTGCTGTGGCGGCAGATCGACCCCTGGGCCGGGGCGCCGCCCCTGGGCGTGCCGCCGCCGCGGCCTGCCGACCTGGAGGCTGCGGCGCGGCTGAAGCTGGCGCTGTGGCCGGCGCTGCTGGTGCTGGCGCTGGTGATGCTGAATGCCTTCTCGCGACAGCTCGTCGACCGTTTGCGGCGCGCGTCGATGCGCCGGCTGAGGAAGGCGCAGGAGGTGCTGCAGGCCGCGCGCGAGCGCGCGCACCGGCGGGCCGGCGGCCCGCCGCGCTGAGCCGCGCCGCCAGTGCTCAGGCCGGGCCTTGGGGGGCGGCCCGGTCGGGCTCGCCGCACTCGGCGGCCAGGATGCGGCGTGCGGCGTCGCGCAGCGCCAGCGCGCCTTGCCAGCCGGGGCCCTGCGGTGCCAGCGGCGCATGGGCCTGCACCACCAGCGCATGGCGGCGTGGCCACCAGCTGCCGTCGCGCAGCACCGAGCGCGTGCCACGCAGGCTCAGCACCAGCAGCGGCAGGCCGCTGTCGGCGGCGACGATGAAGGCCCCCATGTGGAAGGGCCGCAGCCCCGGCTCGCGGCTCAGCGTGCCTTCGGGAAAGAAGGCCAGCGAAACGCCGTGCGCGGCGGCGTCGCGCAGGCGGCGGCTGTCTTCGACGCCGCCCTGCACGTCGTCGCGGGCAACGAAGCGCACGCCCACGCGCCGCAGCAGCCAGCCCAGCGCCGCGCGGCGGCCGAGCTCACGCTTGGCCACCGCGCACACCTGCGCCGGCAGCAGCGCCGTCAGCAGCAGCCAGTCGAGGTAGCTGGCGTGGTTGGCGACGACGACCATAGGGCGCACGCCCTGCAGGTGCTCGGCGCCGCCGACCTGCAGCGGCAAGCCCGACGCCGCCAGCAGCGCGCGCGCCAGCCGGCGCGCCACGCGCTGGCGCCGCACCAGGCCCGGCAACCAGCTCAGCGTCGCGGTCGCGGCCAGCGCGCCCAGCGCGAACAGCAGCCACAGCCAGGCCGCGTACAGCGCCGCGCGCGCCACCAGCAGCGCGGCGCGCACGCGCATCGCCGCCGCGCTCGCGCCCAGCCGGGCCAGCGGCAGCCACAGCGCGCGCCGCGGCGCGCTCAGCGCGCGCCGCTCGACGAGCTCGCGGCAGGCGGCGCGGCGGATCTTGCCGCTCGAGGTCTTGGGCACGCTGTGCGGCGGCACCAGCATCACCTCGTCGGCCGGCATGCCCAGCAACGTGAGTGCAAGTTCGGCGATGCGCGCGCGCAGCGCGGTGCGGCGGGCCTCGTCGGCCTCGTGGGTCTCGGCGACGACGACGACGCGGTCGGTGGCGCTGGTGGCATCGGCCGCGCCGAGCACGGCCACGCAGCCCTTGCGCACGCCGGGCAGGGCGCCCACCGCCTCTTCCAGCTCGTAGGGGTGGATGTTGTGGCCGCCGCGGATGATCAGGTCCTTGACGCGGCTGGTCAGGTAGAGCTCGCCCTGGGCGATGTAGCCGACGTCGCCGGTGTCGAGCCAGTCGCCGTCGAACAGCGCCCGCGTGGCCTCGGGGTTGCGGTAGTAGCCCGGCGTGGCCGACGGGCCGCGGAACTCGACCCGCCCCTCGCAGCGCTCGGGCGCTTCGGCGCCGCGCGCGTCGACGACGCGCACCTCGTGGCCGGGCAGCGGCACGCCGCAGCTGACGACCTGCAGCAGGCCGCGATCGCCGGCACTGCCGGCCACCGCCACCGCGCGGCGCCGGCTGCGCAGCGCGGCGCGGTCTATGGTGTCGACCTTGGGGCCGCGGCCCAGCGGCGGGAAGGTCAGGCCCAGGCCGGTCTCGGCCAGCCCGTAAACCGGCAGCATCGCGTGCGGGTCGAAGCCGTGGCGCGCAAAGCGTTCGGCGAAGCGCCGCAGCGTCGCCGCCTGCACCGGCTCGGCGCCGTTGAAGGCGGCGCGCCAGCTGCGCAGGTCCAGGCCCTGCAGTTCGGCGTCGCCCAGCTTGCCGGCCACGATCTCGTAGGCGAAGTTGGGCGCCGCCGAGATCGTGCCGCGGTGGGCATGGAGGGCGTGCAGCCAGCGCGCCGGCCGGGCAAGAAAGTCCTGCGGCGCCATCAGCACCAGCGACATGCCGACGTACAGGCTGCCCATCCAGGCGCCGATCAGCCCCATGTCGTGGTACAGCGGCAGCCAGCTGACGAAGACATCGCCCGGGCGCGCTTCGACGCCGGCGGCCATGGCGCGGATGCTGGCCAGCAGGTTGGCGTGCGTCATCACCACGCCCTTGGGCTGGCCGGTGCTGCCCGAGGTGTACTGCAGCAGCGCGATGTCGCCGGCGCGGCGCGCGGCGTCGCCGGCAGATGCCGGCTCCGGCGTCGCTTCTGCCGCTGCCGGCCCGCCAGCGGCCTCGAGCTGCGCCACCGTGGCCACGCCGCGCAGCGCGCCGGCGCCGGCGCGCAGCAGGCGCGCGGCCGGCTGGGTGCGCGCGTCGGCGATTAGCAGCACGGCGCCGGCGTTGTCCAGGATGCGCGCCTGGCGCCGCAGGTGGTCTTCGATCTGCGCGGCGCGCAGCGGCGGGTAGATCGGCACCGGCACGCCGCCGGCCAGCCAGATGCCGGCGAAGGCGACGAAAAACTCGTGGCCCGTGGGCAGCATCAGCGCCACGCAGTCGCTCTCGGCCAGGCCGCGCTGGCGCAGGCCGCGCGCCACGGCGCGCCCGCGCTGCAGCAGCTGTGCGGCGGTCAGCACGGCGGCGCCGCCCTCGGCGTCGAGCAGCCGCACATGCGCGTGCTGCGGCCGCGCCTGGGCCTGCCAGCGCAATACCTCAAGCATCGTCTGCGCATGGGCTGGCGCGGACTGAAGGCTCGCCTCGGGTGGTGCAGCCGCGGGGGGCGCCGGCACGGGCTCGACCACAGGCGGCGGCCCGGCCGCACTGGCCGGCATGCCGGCCTGCAGCGCGCGCAGCAGATCGCGCGGCGTCTGCGCCTGCTGCACCAGGGCTTCGGGCAGGCGCACGTCGAAGGCCCGCTCCAGGCGCACCATCAACTCCATGCGCGCCAGGCTGTCTATGCCCAGCGTGGCTTCCAGTGCGTCGTCCAGGCCCGCGGGGGCATCGACACCGCGCAACTCGCGCAACAGCGCACCCACCACGGCCAGCAGCCGCGCCTGGGCCTGCACCACGGGGGCATCCACGGCGCCACCGTAACGGCAGCCGGCGTGCCGCGTTTGCGCCGGCTCAATCGGACGCGCGACCCGGCGGCGCTTTCGCTCGCACGGCGCGCGCCGTCAGGGGCGGTCGGCCAGGGCCACCAGCATTGCCGCGGCCAGGTCCTCGAGCGCGCTGCCGACCGACTTGAAGACCGTGCGTTCGGTGTCGTTCGCGCGCCCGCCGACGTCGCCGCGGCACAGCCCGGCCAGCGTGCCCCGGATGTCGCGCTCGGTGAACACGCCGCGCGACATCGGCCCGAGCAGCTCGCCGCTCTTGGCCAGCGCCTCGGGCGTGTCGACGAAGAGGCTGGCGCCGCGAAAGCAATCGTCGTCGGCCTCGCGCATCGCCGGCGTGAAGCTGCCGATGAGGTCGAGGTGGCTGCCGCCGCGCAGCCAGCCGCCCTGCACCAGCGGGGCCGTGGCCAGCGTGGCGCAGCTCACGAGGTCGGCGGCGGCCACGGCGTGCGCGAGATCGGTCGTGGCGTCGGCATCGAAGCCCTGGCCCCGCCATTCGGCGGCCAGCGCGGAGGCCGCGGCAGGCGAGCGCGCCCACACCGTCACGCGCCGGAGGGGCCGCACGCAGCGGTAGGCCGCGGGCAGCAGCCGCGCCACGCGCCCGGCGCCGACGACGAGCAGGTGTGCGGCGTCGGCCCGCGCCAGGAACGAGGCCGCCAGCGCCGACGCCGCGGCGGTGCGGCGCGCGGTGATCTCGTCGCCGTCGATCAACGCCAGCGGCACGCCGGTGGTGGCGTCGTGCAGCAGGTAGCTGGCGTGCAGCCCCGGCAGCCCGCGCGCGGCGTTGCCGGGCGCGATGTTCACGACCTTCACGCCGTAGGCCCGGCCCGCCTGCCAGGCCGCCATGATCAGCGAGGTGAAGGCCGTGCCGCCCGGTACGTCGACCTGCAGCACCTGGCGCGGCGGCACCTCGGCGCCGGCGGTGAACATGCGGTGCAGCGCCGGGATCAGGCGCTCGAAGGGCAGGGCGGCGCGCGTGTGCGTGGTGTCGAAGACCTGCATGGCGGGCATCGTAGCGGCGGGCGCATGGCGGCGGCGCCGAGGCCCGCCAGACCCCTGTCATATGATGCAAGCCCATGCTCGAACAGCGCATCCAGCAGCAGTTCTTCGAAAGCGCAGACCTGCAGTACCAGGCCGGCGAAGTGCTGGCGCGCGCCATTGCCGACGCCACCGCGGCGCTGCTGGCGTCGCTGACGGGCGGCGGCAAGGTGATGGTCAGCGGCAGCGGCGCCGGCGCCGCGCTGGCGCCCTATATGGCGCGGCTGCTGGCCGGCCGCTTCGAACGCGAACGGCCGCCGCTGGCCGCGCTGGCGCTGCTGCCCGGCCCCGACGCCGCCCAGCAGGTGCGGGCGCTGGGCCTGCCCGGCGACGTGCTGCTCTACATCGACGACGGTGAAGGCCACAGCACGCCGACCATCTCGGCCGCGCAGGGCAAGGACATGACCATCGTCGTGCTCGCCGGCCGCGGCGCGCAGGCCTTCGGCGAGCTGCTGGCCGAGACCGACGTGCTGGTGGCCGTGCCCCACGAGCGCCCGGCGCGCGTGGCCGAACTCCAACTGCTCGTGCTGCACTGCCTGTGCGACGCCCTCGATTTCCAGCTCATGGGAGACCAGACCTCGTGATATCCGTTCGCCGACCTGCCCGATGGACCCTGGGCGCTGCCGCGGCAGCGCTGCTGTGCGGCGCGCTCGCGGGCTGCGCGCCGTTGATCGTGGGCGGCGCCGTGGTCGGTGGCGGCCTCATCGCCACCGACCGCCGCACCACCGGCATCCAGCTCGAGGACGAGGGCATCGAGTCGCGCGCGCGCGCGCGCGTCCGCGAACTCGCCACGCTGGGCAACGTCAACGTCACCAGCTACAACCGCACCGTGCTGCTCAGCGGCGAGGTGCCGGGCGCGGCCGAGAAGGCCGCCGTCGAGCAGGCCGTGGCCAAGGTCGAAAACGTCAAGGCCGTGGTCAACGAACTGGGTGTCGGGCCCAACAGCAGCATAGGCTCGCGCTCGACCGACGTCTTCCTGGCAGGCAAGGTCAAGGCCACGCTGTTCGACGCCAAGGACGTGCAGGCCAACGCCTACAAGGTGGTGGTCGAGCGCGCCGTCGTCTACCTGATGGGCCGTGTGACCGAACGCGAGGCCACGCGCGGCACCGAGCTGGCGCGCTCGGTGTCGGGCGTGCAGAAAGTGGTGCGCGTGTTCGAACTGCTCACCGAGCAGGAACTCGCGGCGCTGGGCACCGTGAAGGCCGGCGCGGCGGCGGCATCGGCGCCTGGGCCCGTCAGCGTGCCGGCGCCGTCCCCGGCGCCGACGAAGTAGGGGCGCCGGCGGGCCCATCCGCGCCCGCGGCGCCCAGCCGGGAGGCGAGGCGCCTGAATTGCCGCTCAGGCCGGCGTGAGGCGGCGGATGAGGCTGGAAGTGTCCCAGCGCCGCCCGCCCAGGGCCTGCACCTCGGCGTAGAACTGGTCGACCAGCGCCGTCACCGGCAGTGGTGCGCCGTTGCGGCGCGCCTCGTCGAGCACCAGCCCGAGATCCTTGCGCATCCAGTCGACCGCGAAGCCGAAGTCGAACTGGCCGGCGACCATGGTCTTGCCGCGGTTGTCGAGCTGCCAGCTCTGCGCCGCGCCCTTGCCGATGACGTCCAGCACCAGCGGCACGTCGAGCCCGGCGCGCTGGCCGAAGGCGATGGCCTCGGCCAGCGCCTGCACCATGCCGGCAATGGCGACCTGGTTGACCATCTTGGCCAGTTGCCCGGCACCGCTCTGGCCGATGTGCGTGACGGCGCGCGCAAAGCTCAGCGCCACCGGTTTCATCGCCTCGAAGGGTGCGGCATCGCCGCCGCACATCACCGTGAGCACGCCGTTGACGGCGCCGGCTTCGCCGCCCGAGACCGGGGCGTCGATGAAGTGCAGGCCCTGCGCGCAGGCCGCCGCGTGCAGTTCACGCGCCACGGCCGCCGAGGCGGTGGTGTGGTCGACGAGCACGGCACCCGGGGCCATGCCGGCGAAGGCGCCGTCGGGGCCCAGTGCCACGGCGCGCAGGTCGTCGTCGTTGCCGACGCAGCTGAAGACGAGGTCGGCACCCGCCGCCGCTTCTCGCGGCGTGGCCGCGGCGTGGCCGCCGTAGACGGTCGTCCAGTCGTTGGCCTTGGCCGCGGTGCGGTTGTAGACGGTGACGGCGTGCCCGGCCCGCGCCAGGTGCCCGGCCATCGGGTGGCCCATCACGCCCAGGCCGAGAAAGGCGACGCGGCGCGGTGGGGTGGGTTCGTAGGTGCGTGTGCTCATGCCCGCAATGCTGCCATGGCGAAGCACGCTGCCACCGCCGCCGCCGCGACGCACTCAACCAAGGCCTGGCACGGAACGGGTTCCGCCGGGCCGTCGCCGCAGCCCCTTGGGGGCGGGCGCAGGCGCGCAGCGCCGCAACCTGGGGCCCATCAAACCATCTTGAGGTGCTCGGTCCCCGCGGACAGGTCGCTGCTGCGCGCGCGATGGCTCTGCAGCTTGATCTGCAGGCGCAGGTCGTTGACGCTGTCGGCATTGCGCAGCGCGTCTTCGTAGCTGATGGCGCCGCTCTCGTAGAGGTCGAACAGGCTCTGGTCGAAGGTCTGCATGCCGAGCTCGCGGCTGCGCTTCATGAGTTCCTTGATCTCGCTGACCTCGCCCTTGAAGATGAGGTCGGCGATGAGCGGCGTGTTGAGCATGATCTCCACCGCCGCGATGCGCCCGCGCCCCTGCTCGCGAGGCATCAGCCGCTGGCTGACCAGCGCCTTGAGGTTCAGCGACAGGTCCATCAGCAGCTGCTGGCGCCGCTCTTCGGGGAAGAAGTTGATGATGCGGTCGAGCGCCTGGTTCGAGCTGTTGGCGTGCAGCGTGGCCAGGCAGAGGTGGCCGGTCTCGGCGAAGGCCACGGCGTGGTCCATGGTCTCGCGGTCGCGTATCTCGCCCATCAGGATGACGTCGGGCGCCTGGCGCAGCGTGTTCTTCAGCGCCGCCTCCCAGCTGTCGGTGTCTATGCCCAGCTCACGCTGGGTGACGATGCAGTTCTTGTGCGGGTGCACGAACTCCACCGGGTCTTCGACGGTGACGATGTGGCCGAAGCTGTTTTCGTTGCGGTGGTCGACGATGGCCGCCAGCGAGGTGCTCTTGCCCGAGCCGGTGGCGCCGACGAAGATCACCAGCCCGCGCTTGCTCAGGCTGACCTCCTTCAGCACCTTGGGCAGGCCCAGGCCGTCGATGGTGGGCAGCGTGGCCGGGATGGTGCGGAACACCAGCCCCACCTGCCCCTGCTGAACAAACGCATTCACGCGGAAGCGCCCCACGCCCTGCGGACTGATGGCGAAGTTGCATTCCTTGGTGCGCTCGAACTCGGCGCCCTGCTTGTCGTTCATCACCGCGCGCGTCAGCGCCAGCGTGTGCTGGCCGGTGAGCGGCTGCGGGCTGACCTTGGTGACCTTGCCGTCGACCTTGATGGCGGGCGGGAAATCGGCGGTGAGGAAGAGATCGGAGCCGTTGCGGCTGACCATCAGCCGCAGCAGGTCGTTGACGAACTTGGATGCCTGGTCACGTTCCATCCTGTCAGCCCCCAAGCTCGCTGGCGCTCGCTCCCCCCCGGGGGGGCCGTCCGCCAGCGACCCGGCAGAGCCGGTTCCGCGGCGGGAAACTTGATCTCGTATTCAGCATAGTGCTCTCACCCAGGGAAGTTCTCGGGGATCTTGGCCTTGGACCGCGCTTCGGCCGGTGAAATGATGTTTCGCCGCACCAGGTCGGACAGGTTCTGGTCCAGCGTCTGCATGCCCAGGCTCTGGCCGGTCTGGATCGACGAGTACATCTGCGCGATCTTGTTCTCGCGGATCAGGTTCTTGATCGCCGAGGTGGCGACCATGATCTCGTGCGCCGCGACGCGCCCGCTGCCGTCCTTGAGCTTGCACAGCGACTGCGAGATCACCGCCACCAGTGATTCGGAGAGCATCGCACGCACCATCTCCTTCTCGGCCGCCGGGAAGACGTCGACCACGCGGTCGATGGTCTTGGCCGCGCTGCTGGTGTGCAGCGTGCCGAACACGAGGTGGCCGGTCTCGGCGGCGGTGAGCGCCAGCCGGATGGTCTCGAGGTCGCGCATCTCGCCCACCAGGATGGCGTCGGGATCCTCGCGCAGCGCGCTGCGCAGCGCGTTGGCGAAGCTCAGCGTGTGCGGGCCGACCTCACGCTGGTTGATCAGGCACTTCTTGCTCTCGTGCACGAACTCTATCGGGTCTTCCACCGTCAGCACGTGGCCGTACTCGTTCTCGTTGAGGTGGTTGACCATCGCCGCCAGCGTGGTGCTCTTGCCCGAGCCGGTGGGGCCGGTGCACAGCACCATGCCGCGCGGCTTGAGCGCCAGTTCGGCAAAGATCTTGGGCGCGCCCAGCTGCTCGAGCGTGAGGATCTTGCTCGGGATGGTGCGGAACACCGCGCCGGCGCCGCGGTTCTGGTTGAAGGCGTTGACGCGAAAACGTGCCAGGCCCTGGATCTCGAACGAGAAGTCGCACTCCAGCGTGTCTTCGTAGTGCTTGCGCTGGGCGTCGTTCATGATGTCGTACACCATGTCGTGCACCGACTTGTGGTCTAGCGCCTCGACGTTGATGCGCCGCACGTCGCCGTGCACGCGGATCATCGGCGGCAAGCCGGCCGAGAGGTGCAGGTCGGAGGCCTTGTTCTTGACCGAGAAGGCCAGCAGCTGGGTGATGTCCATGGGGGGTGATCGGCGCTGCTAGAGCGCAAGTCAGAATGCAGCGCTCGTGACTGCGCGGGCTCTCGAAAGGATTATGGGCAGCATCGCAAGCAACCTGCAAGAAGTGAAGCAGCGCATCGTCGCGGCCTGTGCGGGCACCGGGCGCGACGCCCACGGCGTCACGCTTGTTGCCGTCAGCAAGACTTTCGGCGCCGACGCCGTGCGCGCGGCGAATGCCGCCGGGCAATGCCACTTCGGCGAGAACTACGTGCAGGAGGCGCTGGTCAAGATCGCCGCGCTGGCCGACCTGCGCGCGCAGCTGCAGTGGCATCTCATAGGCCCGCTGCAGAGCAACAAGACACGTGCCGTGGCCGAGGCCTTCGACTGGGTGCACACGGTCGACCGCCTGAAGATCGCCGAGCGGCTGTCGGCGCAGCGGCCGGCGACCTTGCCGCCCTTGCAGGTCTGCCTGCAGGTCAACATCGGCGGCGAGGCCAGCAAGAGCGGCCTCGCGCCGGCCGAGGTGCCCGCCGTGGCGCAGGCCGTGGCCGCGCTGCCGCGGCTGGTGCTGCGCGGCTTGATGAGCATTCCCGCGCCGGCGGCGGACGCGGCGGCCCTGCGCAGCCCGCATCGCGCGTTGCGCGAACTGCTTGAACAGCTCAACCGGCAGGGCCTGGGGCTGGACACGCTGTCCATGGGCATGAGCGCCGACCTCGAGGCCGCGGTGGCCGAGGGTGCGACGCTGGTGCGCGTGGGCAGTGCGATCTTCGGCGGGCGCGGCTGAGGTCCACGCGCCACGGCGCGTCGCGACCCCGTCGCGCCTGGCGGCAGCTTCCGGCCGCGGCCGTGCACAAAGCCACGGTAAAGCGTCACGCTGCCTGGTGTGACCAGCGGTTACGAAGTGCAAGTCCGGTGAATACTTCGGTCACATCGAACCGCAGGGGTGGCGCTCAGTCAGCTGCGGTTCGTCGAAGTCCTCGGGGGTGGCTGCTCAGGCCAACCGAGTTGACGGACGGACATCGACGTCGCGTGGTCCCAAATGGGATGCGCGCCCTCTCCACCCAGGGAAACCGACATGAGTCTTCTCACTGCGTTCACCGTGCTCATCGAGCGCCGGCGCCTGCCCCGCGCCCTCGTGGCCGCCATCACCGCCGTCTCGATCGTGGTCTCCGGCTTCGGCCTCGGCGTGGCCCACGCCGCGCCGGGCGGCAAATACCAGCACGACAAGGTCGCCCGCGATCTCGACGACGAGATCCAGCGCGTCGATGCACCGCGGGCCAAATGGGCGCGCGATGTCCATGGCGTGCGCCACGTCCAGATGATCGTGGTCGGCGACGGCGTCGACCCGCAGATGACCGCCGTGCGCCGCCAAGTGCTGCGCATGGGGGGCTCGGTGCACGCCGTGCACCCGGCCGTCAACGCCATCACGGTGCAACTGCGCGCCGGCCAGGTCAAGGCGCTGTCCGAGCGCGACGACGTGGTCAGCGTCTCGCCCAACCGCGTCACGCAGCGCACCGTCAGCACGCTGGAGACGATCACCGGCGTCGAAGCGAGCAACGTGCGCACCAGCATCACCAAGACCGGCTACAGCGGCCTGGACGGCAGCGGCGTCGGCATCGCGGTGCTCGACTCGGGCGTGATGCGTGCCCACGAGGCCTTCCTCGACGGCAGCGGCGTGACGCGCGTGAAGAAGAACGTCACCATGCTCAATACCACGCTGGCCAACTGGGTCACCGGCGTCGACGGTTCGAACTCGCTCGCCCCCGGCAGCGCGGCGCTGGCCAGCTACAACGCGGCGATCGACAACGGCACGGCGCTGGTGCAGGACGGCTACGGCCACGGCACGCATGTCGCTTCGATGGCCGCCGGGCGCAGCAAGTACTTCGGCAGCGGCACGCACGAGGCCACGGGCATCGCGCCCAACGCCGATATCTACGACGTCAAGGTGCTCAACGACCAGGGCTACGGCACGGTGAGCGACGCGCTCGAGGGCATCCAGTGGGCGATCTACAACGCCAAGACCTACAACATCAAGGTCTTGAACCTCAGCCTGGCCGCGGCGTCGACCGAGAGCTGGCGGACCGACCCGTTGTGCGTGGCGGTGCGCAGCGCGGCTGCTGCCGGCATCACCGTGGTGGTGGCCGCCGGCAACTTCGGCAAACAGGGTGCTACCGAGGTCTACGGCACCATCGGCGCGCCGGGCAACGACCCGTCGGTCATCACCGTCGGCTCGCTGAACCACAAGAACAACACTTCGCGCGGCGACGACGTGGTCAACAAGTTCAGCTCGCGCGGCCCGACCCGCGGCAGCTTCACCGACAGCGCCGGCGTGGTGCACAAGGACAACCTGCTCAAGCCCGACCTGGTGGCGCCGGGCAACGCGATCATCGGCGCGATGGCCACGGCGGCATCGAGCACCTCGGCGATCCGCAATTACATGGCCAGGACCTTCAGCACCCAGCTGGTGGACCCGACGGGGGCCTCGCAGGCCTACGGCGAGACGCAGATGCTGATGAGCGGCACCTCGATCGCCGCACCCGTGGTGGCCGGCACGGCGGCGCTGATGCTGCAGGCCAACCCCGGCCTGACGCCGCCGCTGATCAAGGCCATGCTGCAGTACAGCGCGCAGCCGCTGCCCAACTTCAACCTGCTTCAGCAAGGCGCGGGCAACCTCAACGTGGCCGGTGCCATCGCGCTGGCCAAGGCCGTGCGCACCGACGTCGCGACGGCGGCCTCGAGCGGGGCCATTGTGGCCGGCGACTCGTTGTTGGCCCACGGGCAGGTGATGCCCGCGGCCAGCTCGACCATCAACGGCGCCACCTTCAACTGGTCGCGCATGGCCTTCGTCGGCGGCAACCGCATCGTCAGCGGCTCGGCGCTGTTCACCAAGTACCAGTCGATCTGGAACCCCCGCATCACCTGGGCCGGCGCCGTGGTCCGCGAGCGCAAGACCGTGTGGTGGTCGGGCATGGGCATCGCGGGCTCCACCTATCCCAAAATCTTCACCGACACGGCGGCACCGAACCAGGTGCTGCTGACCTCGGGTGTCGTCAGTGCCAATGCGCTGGCCGGCGCCAGCTCCAAGGTCGGCCAGACCGGTGTGTTCATGCCCAGCACCACGCTGTCGAGCTGGCTGGTCAACGGCAGCGGCCTGATCCTGAGCGAGGGTCTGATCCTGAGCGAGGGTCTGATCCTCAGCGAAGGGCTGATCCTGAGCGAGGGCCTGATCCTGAGCGAGGGTCTGATCCTCAGCGAAGGGCTGATCCTGAGCGAGGGCCTGATCCTCAGCGAAGGGCTGATGCTCGGCGAAGGCCTGGTGCTGGCCGAACCCTGACCCGGGCCGCAGCCCAGAGATCGACGGATTCGCCGGCTGCCGACCGAAGGGCGCAGCCGGCGTCTTGCATTGCGGCCGGCGCCGCCCCGATGGCCACCCATGACGGCCGTCGAAGACACCAACGAACCAGCGTGAACTTCGCCGGTTCCCGCTCAGAATTCAGGCAACCCGAATCGCAGCGGGGGCGCTCAGTCAGCAGCGGTTCGTCTAGGCCCTGGGGGCGGCTGCTCGGGCCAACCGAGTTGACGGATGGACATCGACGTCGCGTGGTGCCACCAAGACCGCGCGCCCTCTGCGCACAGGGAAATGGAGCGGAGTCCTCTCATTCAGTTCAGCGTGTTCATCGAGCGCCGGCGTCTGCCCAGCGCCCTCATGGCCACGGTCGCGGCCCTCTCGATGCTGCTGTCGAGCTTAGGCTTCACCGCGGCCCACGCGGCCAGCGCAAACGTCACGCCAAGAAAGGGCCGCGCGGGACCTGAAGTCCCCGATCGACGCCGTCCACACACCCAAGGCCCGCTTGCCCCGCGACGAGCGCGGTCGTCGCATGGTGCAGGGGGTGTTCGTCAGCAGCGAAACCGACCCCGCCATGTCCAGCCTGCGCATGCTGACGGCGACACTGCCGGCCAACAGGCTGGAGAAGCTCGCCGAGGGCAACGACGTCCAGTTCGTCGCACCCAACCGGCAGACGGGCCGCACAGCCGGCATGCTCGAAGCCATCACCGCTGCCACGAGCAGCGGCCAGCGCACGCCCGACAACCGACTCAAGTCCGACCAGCCCGTCAGGGGCCAGCCTGCTGGCCAGCGGCAAGACCATGCCCGACCGTTTCGCCGGCTACTGGTACAGCGCCAAGGTCTTGCCGTACTGGTTCTGGGAGTCTCCGGCCGCCAGCCGGACGCTGCTGACCGGCGTCGTCGTGGATGCCAGTGCGTTGCCAGGCGCCAGCTCGACGATCGGCCGGACCGGCGTCTTCCTGCCCACGACCACGCTGTCGAACTGGCTGACCGGCGGCAGCGGCCTGATCCTCAGCGAAGGTCTCGTGGCTGGCGAACCGTGATCTGCCGCTGTGGCGAGGCGGCGCCTACCGCACCTCGCCACAGCCTGCCCTCCTGCGGCGCCGCGAAGGGGGCGCGACAAGACATCGGCCGGCGGCTGCGGCACCGCAGGGCGCGCGGCCGGTGCCCGAAGAGTTGCGGCGGCTCGGCGTGCAGCCGGCCATCGACACCTTCGGCACCGGCTGCTCGAGCCTCAGCCACCTGTCGTCGCCGCCCACCGATTGCCCGAAGATCGATCGCGGCTTCGTCAGCCGCCTGGAGACCGGCACCAGCGAGGCCGTGGTGGTGCGCAGCATCCTGCTGCCGGGCACGTTGCCGGGCAAGCGCGCGGTGGCCGAGGGCATAGAAGCCGATGGCCGGCAGGCGCTGCTGCGCCAGACGGGTTGCCAGCTCGGGCAAGGCTTCAGGCTGGCGCGGCCACTGCCGCCACTGGACGTATGCTCGCTGCCGGACAGCCCGCCGCAAAGCGCGTCGGGGTCTACACCACCCCGGTCGGCGAACTTGCCAGCAGCCGTGGGCGGACCTCTTCAGGGCTCCCTGCCGCGCTGAGGCCGCCTCAGGGCAGGCCGACGCCAATCGGGGGGGGCCGGCGGAGAAAGCCCTTTGACGCAAGCACAGCAGCCCCTCGCGAGACCGCAGGCACACGCCTGGGCGCGGCGCCTGCACGACGCGTTGATGCCCGACTACAACCGCAAGGCCACCGTGTATTGGTGGGTGGCGGTGCTGTGCGGCCTGGCGACGCTGTCGTGGAGCGGCGTCTGGTTGATGGAGCAGCGCTGGCAAGTGTCGCTGCAGGTTGCGGCGGCGCTGGCGCTGGCAGTCGCTTCGGGGCTGTTCCCGGTGCGCGTACCGGGTACCAAGAACTCTTTCGCCGCCGGTGAGATCTTCACCTTCCTCGTGCTGCTGGTGCTGGGCACGCAGGCCGCGGCGCTGGTGGCGGCCGGCGAAGTGGCCATCGGGGCCTGGCGCACGTCAAAACGCTGGACCAGCCGGCTCGTCACGCCCGCCATCGGGGCGCTGACGGTGCTGATCACGGGGTCGCTGCTGCATCTCGTGCTGCAACAAGGGGTCGCGGCCGGGAGCCAAGGTGCGACCCCGCTGCTGGCGGTGATGCTGGTGTTTTCGGCGGTCTACTTCTATGTCAACGCGCTGCTGCTCTCGGGCCTGCCGCGCCTCAAGCGCGACGAGCCCTTCTTTGCCGGCGCCGCCTTGTTTTCGGACTTCCGCTGGGTCGGCCTGGCCTATGGCGGCAGCGCCGCCGTTGCCACGCTGCTGTTCATCACCTGGCGCCAGCAGGGCGTCGGCGTGCTGCTGGTGATGGTGCCGCTGCTGGCCATGTTGCTGGTCTCGCTGCACTTCTACTTTCGCCAGCAGGAGGCGCACCTGGCCCTGCGCGAGGCCAGCGAAGGCGTGGCGGCGCACATGGCAGAGGTGGCCGAACGCGAGGCCCAGGCCGCGGCCCGGCACCTGCTGGAACTGCAGGCGAGCGAGCGGCGCTTCCACAGCGCCTTCACGCATGCGTCGATAGGCATGGCGCTGGTGGCCTTCGATGGGCGCATCCTGCAGGCCAACCGGGCACTGGCCGGCCTGCTGGGTGAAACCGAGGCGACGCTGGAGCAGCGGCGCTTCCCCGACTTGGTGGTGGCCGAGGACCGCGCTGAGCTGGAGTCTCAGCTGGGCCTGGCCGGCGCACACGACTTCGAGAGTTTCGCGCGCGAGGCGCGCTGTCCCCACCGCGACGGCAGCACGGTGTGGCTGGCGCTGAACTGCAGCTTCTTCAGCGAGCCCGATGCCAGCTTCAACCCCCGGGCTCCGGCGATGCCTGCGCCAGCCCCCGCGGGGGCCGCTGCCCCACCCGGCGGAGCCGGTTCGGGGCGACCCTGCCTCATCCTGCAGGCCCAGGACGTGTCGGCACGCCGGCGCGCCGAGGCCGGGCTCGAGCACCTGGCGTTCCACGATCCGTTGACGGGCCTGCCCAATCGACGGCGGTTCCATGAGTGCCTGGTCAGCGCGCTGGCGCGCTACAAGACCGAGCCGCGCCGCCCCTGGGCGGTGATGTTCATCGACTTCGACCGCTTCAAGCTCGTCAACGACAGCCTGGGCCACAACGCCGGCGACGAGTTGCTGCAGCAGGTGGCGCGGCGCGTGCAGGAGAAGCTGCGCCCGAGCGACATCGTGGCGCGGCTGGGCGGCGACGAGTTCGGCATCCTGGCGGCCGACATCGACCACGAGCGCGACGCCGTGATGCTGGCCGAGCGGCTGATGGAGGCGTTGCGCCAGCCCTTCGTGCTCGGCGAGGTCGAGATCATCGCCACGGCCAGCATCGGCATCACCTTCAGCTCCATCGGCTACGACAGCGCCGAAGACGTGCTGCGCGACGCCGACACCGCGATGTACAAGGCCAAGGGCGCGGGCAAGGCGCGCTACGCGATCTTCGACAACACCCTGCACGCCGCGGTGTCGGAACGGCTGCGCCTGGAAGGCGAATTGCGCCAGGCCATCGCCAGGGGCCAGCTGGCCGTGGTCTACCAGCCGGTGTTCGAGCTCGGGCCCGGCGCGGCGCAGGGGCATGGCCGGCTGGCCGGCTTCGAGGCCCTCGTGCGCTGGCAGCACCCCAAGGACGGCACGCTGGCACCGGCCGACTTCCTGCCCGTGGCCGAGGAAAGCGGGCTCATGCTGCAGCTCAGCGACTTCGTGCTGCACTGCGCCTGCCAACAGTTGCGCCAGTGGCAGCTGTCCGACCCGCGGTTGGCCGAGCTGACGATGAGCATCAACCTCTCGGCACACGATCTCGCGCATCCGGCGCTGGTCGCGCGGGTCAGCCGTGCCCTCGTCGAAGCCGGCCTGAGGCCCGAGCACCTGACGCTGGAGCTCACCGAGAACATCCTGATGTCGCAGATTGAGGGTGCTACCGCCAAGCTCGATGCGCTGCGCCGCCTGGGCGCGCACCTGGCGGTCGACGACTTCGGGACCGGGTATTCGAGCCTCAGCCACCTGTCCAAGCTGCCCATAGACAGCCTGAAGATAGACCGCAGCTTCATCGCCCACCTGCAGCCCGGCAGCGACGACGCGGCGGTGGTCGGCGCCATCATTCGGCTCGGCGGGGCGCTGCGAAAACTGGTGGTCGCCGAGGGCATCGAGTCGGCCGAACAGATGGCGCAGCTGCGCGACCTGGGGTGCGGGTTCGGGCAAGGTTTCCACATGGCTTCGCCGCAGAGCGGCGCGGCCACCGGCGAGTGGCTGCGGGAACAGCGTGGGCAGGCCCACTGAGGTTGCGCGCACGGGCCCGCAAGGGCCGGCACCGCGGCCCCATGCCGTTCACAGCCGCAGCGCGGTGCTGTTCTTGACCTCTTCCATGACGACGTAGGTGCGGGTCTCGCGCACGCCGGGCAGGGTCCAGATGACGCTGCCGATGAACTCGCGGTAGGCCGCCATGTCGGCCACGCGCGTCTTCAGCAGGTAGTCGAAGCCGCCGGCCACGAGGTGCGCTTCCAGGATCTCGGTGCGCACCTGCACCGCGGCGCGAAAGCTGTCCATCACGTCGTGCACGGTGCGGTCGAGCAGCACCTCGACGAAGACCAGCAGCCCGGCGCCCAGTTTCTCGGGGTTCAGACGCGCCTGGTAGCCCAGGATGTAGCCGTCGCGGTGCAGGCGCTTGACACGCTCGAGCACCGCGGTGGGCGACAGGTGCACGGCCTCGGCCAGCTTGAGGTTGCTGATGCGCCCGTCGGCCTGCAGCACGCGCAGGATGCGGCGGTCGATGGTGTCGATGTCGCGCTCGGCGCGGGGCGTGTCGATGTCGGTCACGGCGGTTCCTGGGGGCGGCGCGTCGCGGGTCTTGCCCGGGCTGGTTCCCGCTGTCCTTGGGCCGCAGGATTCTCTGCGCAACGCTATCAATTCGGAATCCGCTGCGGCGCGGGCCCGCATAAGCTGCGCATCCGTCACCAACGATGCGAAAGCCCGGCCCATGAACGCAGCCCCTGCCGCCCGCCTGCCCTTCCCCTACCGCGCCGAGGCCGAGGTCGTGGAAGAAGCCCTTGCGGCGCTGCGCGGCCGCCTCGACTGGCCCGCCGTGGTCGACGCCGCGCGGCCCTGGGTGCTGGGCGCGCGCGCCACGCCGGCGCCGTTCTGGGCCATGGAGTCGCTGCTGCGCGAGTACCCCATCTCCACCGCCGAGGGACTGGCGCTGATGCGGCTGGCCGAGGCGCTGCTGCGCGTGCCCGACGCCGAGACCGCCATCGCGCTCACCGCCGACCAGCTGGGGCGCGCCGATTTCGACGGCGGCGACGGCAGCGGGCCGCACAGGATGCTGTCGCAGATCTCGGCCAGCGCGATCGCGCTGTCGAAGAAGTTCCTGCCCGACTCGGGGGGCGCGGTGGGCGAGGCGCCGGGGCTGCTGCAGCGCCTGGGCGCCAAGACGGTGGTCGGCGCCACGGTGCGTGCCATCCAGCTGCTGGGCCGGCAGTTCGTCTACGCGCGCACCATCGCCGAAGCCACGGACGAGGCCCGTGGCCAGCGCCGCAAACAGCCCGGGCTGCGCTTCAGCTTCGACATGCTGGGCGAGGGTGCCCGCACCGAGGCCGCGGCGCAGGCGTATCTGGCGGCCTACCACCTGGCCATCGCCGCGATCACCAAGGGCCGTGACGACACGGCGCGCGCTGCGTCGTCCGGCCCGCAGGGGCGCGACGAGATCTCGGTCAAGCTCAGCGCGTTGTTCCCGCGCTACGAAGACGCGCAGCGCGAACGTGTCTTTGCCGAACTGCTGCCGCGCGTGTGGGGCCTGGTCGAGGGCGCGGCGCGCGCCGACATCAACCTGGCCATAGACGCCGAAGAGAGCGACCGCCTCGAGCTCTCGCTCGACCTCATCGACGCGCTGGCCGAGCGCGTGGGCCGCGAGCACCCCGGCTGGGGGGGCCTCGGGCTGGCGGTGCAGGCCTACCAGACGCGCGGCGTGGCGGTCGTCGACGCGGTGGCGGCCATCGCGCGCCGGCACGGCGTGAAGTTCGTCGTGCGCCTGGTCAAGGGCGCCTACTGGGACGGCGAGATCAAGCGCGCACAGGAGGGCGGCCTGCCGGGCTACCCGGTGTTCACGCACAAACACCACACCGACATCTGCTACCTGGCCTGCGCAGCGCGCCTGATCAGCCACCACGAGGCGCTCTACCCGCAATTCGCCACCCACAACGCGGCCACCATCGCGGCCATCGTGCAGATGGCGCGCAAGCAGGGTGCGGCCTTCGAGCTGCAGCGGTTGCACGGCATGGGCGAAGGCATCCACCGCGAGGTGCTGAAGGACACGTCCATCAACTGCCGCATCTACGCCCCGGTGGGTGAGCACCGCGACCTGCTGGCCTACCTGGTGCGCCGGCTGCTGGAAAACGGCGCCAACTCGTCGTTCGTGCATCAGCTGGCCGACGAATCGGTGAGCCCCGAGGCCCTGCTGGCCTCGCCGCTGCACGCGGCCGCCACGCCGGCGCTGCCCTTGCCGGCGGCGCTGTATGGCGGCGCGCGCGCCAATTCCACCGGCGCCGATCTGGCCTGCCTGGCCATGCGCAGGCCCTTCGAGGCGGCGCTGGCCGCGGTGCGCGTCGAGGCCGTGGCGATGGCGACCACCGACGAGGTGGGCGACGCGATGGCGCGCCTGCAGGCCGGCTTCGAGCCCTGGGCCGCACGCCCGCTGGCCGAACGCGCCGCGCTGCTGCGCCGCGCCGCCGACACGCTGGACGCACGCCTGCCCGAGTTCTGCGCGGTGCTGGTGAAGGAGGCGCACAAGACCCTGGGCGACTGCATCGCCGAGGTGCGCGAGGCGGTGGACTTCTGCCGCTACTACGCCGACCAGGCCGAAGAGCGGCTGCACGACCAGGCGCTGCCCGGCCCCACCGGTGAGAGCAACCTGCTGCGCCTGCATGGCCGCGGCGTCTTCGTCTGCATCAGCCCGTGGAACTTCCCGCTGGCCATCTTCGCCGGCCAGGTGGTCGCCGCGCTGGTGGCCGGCAACGCCGTCGCGGCCAAGCCGGCCGAGCAGACGCCGGCCGTGGCGCGGCGCTTCGTGGCCCTGCTGCACGAAGTGGGCGTGCCGGCCGACGCGGTGGCGCTGCTGCACGGGCCGGGCGAGACCATAGGCGCTGCGCTGGTGGCGCACCCGGCCACGGCCGGCGTCTGCTTCACCGGCAGCACGCCGGTGGCGCGCCTCATCAACCGCACGCTGGCGGCCAAGGACGGCCCCATCGTGCCCTTGATCGCCGAGACCGGGGGCCTGAACGCCATGGTCGTCGACAGCACGGCGCTGCCCGAGCAGGTCGTCGACGCCGTCGTGCAGAGCGCCTTCCGCAGTGCCGGCCAGCGCTGCAGCGCGCTGCGCCTGCTGTGCGTGCACGAGAGCGTGGCCGACGGCGTGATCGAGATGCTGCGCGGCGCGCTGGCCGAGCTGAAGGTCGGCGACCCGGCACTGCTGGCCACCGACGTGGGCCCGCTCATCGACGACGAGGCCTTAGTCCACATCCAGGCCCACGTGCAGCGGCTCCGCGGCGAAGCCAGGCTGCTGGGCGAGACGCCGTCGAACGCTGGCCTGCCGTGCGCGGTGGCGCCGGTGGCGTTCGAGATCGGGCGCATCGCCGATCTCAAGACCGAAATCTTCGGTCCCGTGCTGCACGTCGTGCGCTGGGGGCCGGGGCAGGCCGGGCCCGGCGCGGCCCAGGACGTCGACGCCGTGGTGCGCCAGATCAATGCCCTGGGTTACGGGCTGACGCTGGGCGTGCAGACGCGCATCGACGGCCGCGCCCAGCGCATCGCCGACACGGCGCGCGTGGGCAACGTCTACGTCAACCGCAACATCATCGGCGCCGTGGTCGGCGTGCAGCCCTTCGGCGGCGAAGGCCTCAGCGGCACCGGCCCCAAGGCCGGCGGGCCGCATTACCTCTACCGCTTCTGCGCCGAGCAGACGGTGACGGTGAACACGGCGGCGGCGGGGGGAAATGCGGAGCTGCTGGCCGGGCTGGCCTGAACCCGCCGCAGAAGTGAAAACGCCCGCGTGGCGCGGACGTTGCAGCGGTCAGCGGGGAGCTCAGGCCTTGGGCCGGCGGCTCGCACCCAAGCCCAGGACGGCCAGGCCAGCGAGGGCCAGGCTGCCGGGCTCGGGGACGGCGTTCCTGACTTCGATCACACCCTGCATACAGCAACTGGTCCCGTCGTTCCAGCCGCTGCCCCAGTTCATCATCGTGTAGTCTTCATTGCCCAGGTTGTTGGGTTCGCCGCCCGACCAGTTCGTGTAGGTCACGGCCTCGCCGCTGGACCAGACAAAAGTGCCTTCCGATGCGACGTCGTTGAGGCCGATCCAAAACAGGGTCGCTGTCCCGAAGTACGCCTTGATGGCGTTCTCTTCGGCCGCCGAGTTCAGCGTCACCAGATTGCCGCCCGCGGCAACAGCTTCTGCTTCAGCGGCTGCCCAAGTGGCGTTGGTGGAGAGGTGGTAGGTGCTGCCACCGTAGCTGAGTGTCGATGCACTTGCGACGCCGGCCGCCGCGACGGAGAAGAGGGCAATCGCCTTGGCGAGGGTAGCGAGCTTCATTGCGTTGTACTTTCGAGTGAAGGCGGAATGGCCAAGGCACCAAAAAGCGAACTTCGGGCCAACACGTGAAAGCCTTTGCAGAACATAGAACTACCCAGCGGCGTGATGGGGCTTCAACGGCAATATGTAAGTGCGATCGACACCGGGGTTTCACTTACCGCATCTGTCGGCCTGTCAGTTCAAGTACATGCCCAGGTAGCGCCGCCCGCGGCTGACGGCCTCGGGGTCGGCGCAGACGGCGAACCACTCGACGAGCTGCAGCCGCGCCTTCTCGCGGTCGGGCTTGCCCTCGGCCTTGTCGCGCAGCACCACTTCCAGCAACTGGTCGAAGGCGGCGCCGAAGTCGCCGGCATGGGCGTGAATCGACGCGAGCGCGAAACGCGCCTCGAAGTCCCTGGGGTTGGCGGCGATGCGCGCGGCCAGCGCGCCGGCGTCGCCCGCGGGCTTGTCACTGGCCAGCTTCAGCCGCGCCATCAGGCGGGCATGTTCGTCGTCGCGCTCGGCCGCCGGAATGGCGTCGAGCACCGCCTGGGCGCGGTCCAGTTCGCCGCCGGCAATGAGCTCGGCGGCCTCGTCCAGCGGGCCGAAGACCTGCTGCGCCTCGGCGTCCACCACGTCGGCGGGCAGGTGCTTGTCGAGGAAGGCGCGCACCTGGCCTTCGGGCAGCGCACCCATGAACTGGTCCACCGGGCGCCCGCCGATGAACAGCACGACGAAGGGGATGCTGCGGATGCGCAGCGCGGCGCTGATCTGCGGCGCCTCGTCGGTGTTGATCTTGGCCAGCAGGAAGCGGCCGCCGTAGGCCTCGACGACCTTCTCGAGCACGGGCCCGAGCGAACGGCAGGGGCCGCACCAAGGGGCCCAGCAGTCCAGCAGCACCGGCACCTGCATCGACATCTTGAGCACCTGGGCCTCGAAATCGGCCTCGGTGACGTCGAAGGACAGCGGAACTTCAGGGGTGTCTTGCGGGTTCATGATGGAATGGAAAAGGGGGTTCGATCGAACCCCCGGATGGTAGCGGCGCGGCCGAGCTGGCCGCGCGGCCTCGCGTCAACGCTCCTTGCGGATGACGCCCGTGGGCGCGGCGTTGCCGCCGAGCATGAACACGGTGTAGACCGACTGCCCCTGCAGGTTGACGTCGGTGGCCGAGAACAGGGCGTCGACGCCCGAGGCCGAGTTGACGTCGATGCGCACCGAGCTGTTGCTGTTGGTGGTGGCGTAAGGCGAGACGCTGCCGCTGGCGATGTCGCTGGCCAGCGCCAGGTAATCGATGGACAACGTCAGCGGGTCGGTGCCGGCCGCGGCGTGCATCAGGCGCACCTTGACGCGCGTGGCCGAAGTCGGCAGGCGGTTGTCGTCGGCGAGCACCTGCACCTGGGCCGCCGTGGGGGCGCCGTAGGTCAACAGGGTGTAGTCGGTGCCGGCGGCGAAGCTGCGGCTGCCGGTGGTGATCGGGGCGCCGTTGACATTCACCGTCAGGTCGACCGCCGTGCCGGCGTCCACCAGCGTGTAGGGGCCCACGGAAGGCGAGCGCAGGCCGCCGGCCAGCGTGCGGCCGCCGACGGCGACGTTGACGAGGCCGCCGCTGTTCACGCTGGCCACCACGCGCATGCGCGCCTTGGTGTTCTTGAGCGTGGTGACGGCGCCCTGCTGCTCGATCAGCGAGCCGTTGACGAGCACGCCGCTGGCGCCTGCGGTGAGCACCAGCGTGGCGTAGGTCTTTTCCTTCAGCGTGATCGCCGGGATGTCCAGGCGGATGTCGTTGGGGTCGCCCACGCCCGTCACGCGCAGCCGGTAGGTGCCCTGTGACAGATCGCGAAAGCCACTGAGGGAGCCGCTGGCCAGCGCGCCCTGCGTGGCCGAGGTCTCGCCCAGGTCGGCGGCCGCGGCGGTGATGAACACGTCGACCGCACCGGTGTCGGTGGTGGCGTTGAAGAAGCGCACGCGGGTATTGCCCGTGGCGATGTCGGCGGTGTTCTCGTTCTCGGGCAGCGTGCTCAGGCGCAGCGCCGTCTCGCGCCCCCACACCACGGCGGTGTAGTTCTGGTCCTTGGCCAGCGCGTAGGAGCCCGTCAGCAGCGTGGCGCCATCACCGGCGCGCTTGACGTTGAGCGTGTAGGTGTTGGCATCGAGCGTGACGTTGGGCGCCAGCGTGTCGGTGGCCAGCGCGGTGAAGCGCTTGGTGTCGCTGGTGTAGATGTCGATGCTGGCGAGGTCGGAGGTGAGGTTCAACGCGCGCACGTTGGCCGAACCGGTGTTGCCGCCGCCGCCGCCGCCGCCGCATGCGGCGAGCCAGACGGTGGAAGCCAGGGCGGCCAGCAGGGCCAGCCGGCGCGAGGTGAAGGCAGTGGTCATTCGAGAGGTCCTAGGGTTGCCTGGTCGGGGCGGACACGCCGGTCATGCCCAGGGGTGCATGGCTTGCACCCAGGTGCGGATTATGACGCCGGTCCACTGGCCGCCTTGCCGCGCTTTGCCTCGCCAAGCCTGCAGGCCCTGCCCTGCGCACCGGCGGGTGTCAGCGCAGTTCACCCAGCCGCCGCGTGTAGCGGCGGTAGGCGCTGTCCATGGCCCGCAGCAGCCTGTCGAGCGTCAGCGTGAAGTCGCCTGGGACGACGAGGAACATCTCGGCGGCAAAGGTCGGGTCGCCCTCCTCGTCGAGGAAACACTTGATGACCTTGACCTCGGCCGTCGCGGCGTTGCAGCCCTCGAGGAAGCGCCGGCGTGCGTCCTCGCTCTTGTCGTCGGCCACGAAGGCCATGGTCAGACGGAAGTACAGCGGGTCGCGCTCGTCGACGTGGAGCACGAAGGTGCGGCCTTGGCTGCGGAAGCGCACGTTGCCGGTGGCGGTGACCTCCGGGCGCAGCGACTCCGAGGCCAGATGGCGGCTGAAGATGTCCTGCAACTGCCGCTGTGAATAGTCCTGGGCGCCGGCGTTGCCGGCACCGACCAGTACGGCCAGACAGAGGGCGGCCTCGAGGCGAGACATGGGGTCAGGGCTCCCGGGCGAGGGCCAGCGGTCGCGGCCCCTTGTGCGTTGCTTCGGGCGCCGGCGGCGGCGCGCCCCCGGACAAGAGGGCCACCCGGGCTTTGGCGTGCACGGCGTAGCGGCCCTGCGGGAACTGTCGCAAGTAGGCGTCGAGACCCTCGCGCGTGCCCGCGCGGGTGGCCCGCTCCCAGACGTCGAATTCACGCTGTGGGGCATAGCCGGCGGCGGCGGCCGTTTGCAAAGACTCGGACGACTCGGGCAGCGGGCTGGCCGGTAGCGCTGCCGCCACGCTGCCGGCGCGGCCGGGGTGGAAGAAGAAGTCGCTGGAGGATTCGTCCACCAGGGACGGCCTCTGCGCGTGGTTCACCGTCTGGGCGGCACGCTCGACATTGGCCCGCACGCGCTTGAGCACTTCGCCGGCAGACAGCCCCGGCTGACGCATCTGCTTGACCAGTTCACGGGTGAACAGGCCGTTGGCGACGGGGTCGTTGTCGCCCAGCCGGTCGAGCGCCTGCTGGCCCTTGGACGCCGCCATGATGATCATCGTGCCCTTGGGCGGCTCGATGCGCGACAGGCTGGAGCCGGGGGCCATGGAGCGGCCGGCGCCGGTCTGGCGGAACGGGTCGTCGCGGCAGGCGTCGATGATCACCAGCGAGAACCGCGCGCGCCGGCCCAGGTCGTCCACCACCTGTTCCAGCGCAACGCCGTCGCGCAGGATCGCTCGTTCGCTGGAGACTTCGATGTCGACGGGCAGCAGGAAGGGCCCGGACTGAGGCGGTTGCGAGCCGTGGCCGGAAAAGTAGAAGATGACCTCGTCGCCCTTGTCGATGCGGCGTACGAAGTCGTCGAGCGCCTCGTTCATGCTGCGCCGCGTGCCGTCGAAAACCCGGGTCACCTTGAAGCCGGCGGACTCGAGCTCGGCGGCGATGCTGCGTGCGTCGTTGCGGGCGTTGCGCAGCTGCGCAATGCGACTGTAGCCATCGTTGCCGATCACCAGGGCCAACCTGGCGGCCTGCGCGGGCACGGCCACGAGGGCCACCGCCAGGCTTGCGGCCACGGCCATCCAGAGCTGCCGCGCCCGCGGCACCGCGGCCCTGACCTTGAAGCAGCGACGGGCGGGCGTCATCAGAAGCGCGGCGCCGCGGCGTCCTCGTTGCGCTTGGGCTCGCACTGCATGTCGATGAGGCCCAGCACCTCGCCGGCCGGCCCGACGATCTCGCCCTCGAGCACCCCGGTCTGGCGGTCGATGGCCAAGCGCGCCGCCGTCATCTTCTGGAACGGCGGATACCAGCCGAAGAGCCAAGCCTCGCCCCACTTGCGAAACGCGGCGCCGGCCATCTGCGGCAGGAAGGTGGCCGTGTAATGGGTCTGGGTGGCCTGGTAGGTCAGGCGCTGGCCCGTCGGCAGCACGTTCGAACGCTGCACCAGCATGCTCATGTTGTTGTCGCGCAGTGCAAGCTCGAGTTGCGCGTCGCCGCGCTTGGCGGCACTGCGTACGGACCGGGTGCGGGCCTGGATGTTCTCGTCGGCGTTGGCGCTGTTCTTGTCGTTCCTGTCGTTGTCAGCCGGCGCAACACCGGCCGTGGCGGCACGCGTCGTCACGCCCGCGTCGGCCGGCGAAGCCGCCCCGGGCCCGGCCGCCACCATGCCCTGGCAGTGCAGGTAGAGGTGGTACATCTGGGCGTGGGCCGGCGTGCCGCAGGACAGCCAGAGTGCCGACCCCCATGCCGCCACCGCGCCCAACCCGGCTGGCCGCATGGCCGCCCCCGACAGGCCCGAACTCACTTCTTGCCGGCAGGCGTCTGCCCGCCCTGCACGCCAAGGCGGCCGCCGGTGCCCAGGCCGCCCTTGACCGTCTGCGCCTTGTAGTTGCGCAGCGTCTTCACCATCTGGTTGAAAGAGTCTGCAAAGGCCGCCGTGATGACCCGGCCCTGAGGGGTCTTGGCGTAGCCGCTGGCGCCGCCGGCCAGGCCGCCCGTGAAGGCGCTGCCGAAAAGGCCGAAGTCGTAGTTCTTGCTGCTGCCCTCGGCGGCCGAGATCTGCACGCCCGAGCGGATGTCCACCAGCAGCAGCGTCGTCGAAGCCTCGTTGACGCCCACACTGCCGGCGACGGCGCCCAGGGCCCCGGGCAACAGCCCCGCGAGCCCGCCCCGGCCGCCACCGGTGTTGCCGGAGAACTGGATCGAGGGCCGCATCAGGTAGTCGGCCGCCACCATCTGGCCGCCGCCCATGTTGCTGCCCGCGCGGCCTTCCTCGCCGCGCATCAACTGGCGCTCGCGCATCATGTCGTTCATGCCGCCGCCGCGCTCGACGATGACAAAGCAGTTCGTCTGCTGGATCATCAGCCGCAGCACCGGGATCGTCGACCCCAGTTGGTAGCCGCGCAACTGGGCGTACCAAGGCGCGCGCTGGTCTTCTTCCATCGCCATGGTGCCGAGCGACTCTTCGCAGCGCTCCAGCTCCTTCTTCTGGCCTTCTGCGGTGGCACCGCCGGCCGCACCGCCGGCAGAGGCCGTGCCGCCACCGACCTTGGGCATGGTCGACACGCAGCCCTGCGTCAGCAATACAGCGGCGACCAGCGGCCAGGCGCGATGGAGGTGGAAGCGGCGGCCGGTGCAGTTCGGGGGGGTGGTCATGAACAGCGCTCCTTCGGGCGGGATGCGGCGCCGACCGTCGACGCCAGCGGCGACTGTAAGTCTTGGCGCGGCGCGTGTTTATCCCCCGAACATCTGACGCCGGATCACACCGGCTCCGCGCCGCCCGCGCCGCGCCGGGGCCCGGTCGGCGGCGGCAGCTTACGGATACAGCCCGCGCTCCTCGCGCGCCCTCAGGATGCGCTCGCAGGCCACCGCGAAGGTGGCGGTGCGCAGGCTGATCCTGTGGCGGTCGGCGGTGTCCCAGATCTTCTTCAGCGCGCCGATCATGATCTTGTCCAGCCGCAGGTTGATCTCGTCCTCGGTCCAGAAGAAGCTGCTGAAGTCCTGCACCCACTCGAAGTAGCTCACCGTCACGCCGCCGGCGTTGCAGATGACGTCGGGCACGACGAGCACGCCGCGGTCGGCCAGGATGTCGTCGGCCGAGGGCACCGTGGGGCCGTTGGCGCCTTCCAGCACCAGCTTGGCCTTGATGCGGCGCGCGCGGTCGGCGGTGACCTGGCCTTCGAGCGCGGCCGGGATCAGGATGTCGCAGTCGACGTCCCAGAACGCCTCGTCCGCCATGGGCTCGGCACCCTTGAAGCCGCCCACGCCGCCGCTGTCGCGCACGTGCGCCATGATGTCGGCCATGTCGAAGCCGCGGCCGTTGACGATGGTGCCGGTGTGGTCCTGCGCGGCGACGATCTTCGCGCCCGCCTGCGCGAACAGTTCCGCCGCGGCCGAGCCGACGTTGCCGAAGCCCTGCACCGCCAAGCGTGCGCCTTCCAGGTTCAGGTTCAGCCGGCGCGCCGCCTCGCGCCCGGTGACGAAGACACCGCGGCCGGTGGCCTTTACGCGGCCCAGGCTGCCACCCAGGTCGACCGGCTTGCCGGTGACGACACCGGTGGCCGTGCTGCCGGTGTTCATGCTGTAGGTGTCCATCATCCACGCCATGATCTGCGGGTTGGTGTTCACGTCGGGCGCCGGGATGTCGCGCTGCGGGCCGATGATGATGCCGATCTCGCTGGTGTAGCGGCGCGTCATGCGCTCCAGCTCCTTCATCGACAGGGTATTCGGGTCGACGCGGATGCCGCCCTTGGCGCCGCCGTAAGGCAGGTTCACCGCGGCGTTCTTGATGCTCATCCAGGCGGCCAGCGCCATCACCTCTTCCAGCGTCACGTCGGGGTGGTAGCGCACGCCGCCCTTGCCGGGGCCGCGGCTGAGGTTGTGCTGCACGCGGAAGCCCTCGAAGTGCGCCACGTCGCCGTTGTCCATCTCGATGGGGACGTCGACGATCAGTGCGCGTTTCGGGCGCTTGAGCGTGTCGACCCACTTCGCGAGGTGGCCCAGGTAGGGCACGACGCGGTCGACCTGCATCAGGTAGGTGCCCCAGGGGCTGTCGGGGGTGGGATGGACGTAGGACAGGGGTAGTGTCATGGTTGCTTTCCAGGGGTGGGGGCTGCCTGCCGCCGTGGCCGCACATGACCGGCCTCGTGCGCCCGCCATGCCGCGGCGGCCGCGACATGGGGCTGCACTGTAGGCGCGCCGCCGCCGAAAGGTTTGTCCCGCGTCATGCCACCTTTGCATGATCCCTGCGATCTGCCGTCATTGGCGTGCTGACTACACTGCCGGCGCATGAACACCCCTGCCCACCGCCGCATCGCCTTCATCGGCGGCGGCAACATGGCCAGCGCGCTGATCGGCGGCTTGCTGCGCGCCGGCCACGCCGCCGCCGCCGTCACCGTGATCGAGCCCTTCGAGGCGCAGCGCGACAAGCTCGCGCAGGCCTTCGGCGTGCTGGCCCAGGCGGCGGCCGACGCCCGCCTGGCCGACGCCGCGACCGTGGTCTGGGCCGTCAAGCCGCAGCTCTTTGCCGACGCGGCGGCGCCCTGCGCCCGGTTCGTCGGCCAGGCGCTGCAGGTCAGCGTGATGGCCGGCGTGCGCTGTGCGGCCATCGTGGCAGCCAGCGGCAGCGCACGCGTGGTGCGGGCGATGCCCAACACGCCGGCGCTCATCGGCCAGGGCGTGGCCGGGCTGTTCGCGACGGCCGCGGTCGACGCCGCCGCAAGGGCCGAGGTCGACGCCCTGTTCGCGCCCACCGGCGCCACGCTGTGGCTGGCGGACGAGGGCGACCTCGACGCCGTCACCGCCCTGTCGGGCTCGGGGCCGGCCTACGTCTTCTACTTCCTCGAAGCCATGATGCAGGCTGCCGCCGAGATGGGGCTCAGCGAAGCCCAGGGCCGGCTGCTGGCCCAGCACACCTTTGCCGGCGCCACGGCGCTGGCGCAACAGTCGCCGCTGCCGCCGCAGGCGCTGCGTGCGCAGGTGACGAGCAAGGGCGGCACCACCCACGCGGCCATCAGCTCGCTGGAGGCCAGCGGCGTCAAGGCGGCCTTCGTGCAGGCGTTGCACGCGGCGCGCCAGCGCGCCGCCGAACTGGGCCGGGTCTGACTCGCCTCAGCGCAGCGCCAGATCGAGCGCCACGCCGGCGAACACCGCCGCGCCCAGCCAGTGGTTGAGGCGGAAGGCCTTGAAACAGCCCTCTCGCGTGCGTGTGCGGATGAGCGTGAAGTGCCAGGCCGCCTGCGCCGCGGCCACCGCGATGCCGGCCAGGAACCAGCTGCCCAGCCCGAGCGACCGGCCCAGCAGCGCCCAGCTCGCCAGATAGACGGCGTAGCAGGCCATCACCACCGGCACGTCCCAGCGGCCCAGCGTGATGGCGCTGGTCTTGATGCCGATGCGCAGGTCGTCGTCGCGGTCGACCATCGCGTACTCGGTGTCGTAGGCCAGCACCCAGAACAGGTTGCCCAGCAGCAGCCACCACGCATGCGGCGGCACGGCGGCCTGCACGGCGCCCCAGCCCCAGTCGGTGCCGCCCAGCGCGGCGGCAAAGGCCATCGGGATGCCGAAGCTGAAGGCCAGCCCCAGCACCGCCTGCGGCACCGCCAGCACGCGCTTGGCATAGGGGTAGGCCAGCGTCACCGCCAACGCCAGCACGCTGAGCTGGATGGCGCCGGGGTTGGTGGTCAGCACCAGCCCGAAGGCGACCAGCGCCAGCGTGGCGCCCACGGCCAGCGCTTCCTGTGGCGTGACCGCGCCCCGGGTCACCGGCCGCAGCGCGGTGCGCTTGACGTGGCGGTCGTAGTCGCGGTCGGCGACGTCGTTGGCGCAGCAGCCGGCGCTGCGCATGAGGATGGTGCCGAGCACGAAGACGATCAGCAGGTGCCAGCCCGGCCAGCCGTCGGCGGCGACCCACAGCGCGGCGAGCGTGGGCCACAGCAGCAACAGCCAGCCGGCGGGCCGGTTCCAGCGGATCAGGTCGAGGTAGAGCGCCAGGCGGCTGGGGAGGGGGGCGACGGCCTGCATGGGCCCGATTATCGGCAGCGCGGCAGGTGCCGCCATGCCCGGCGCCGGCCGCGCCGTGGGTCGGTGCTTCGGCGCGTCAGCGCGGCAGCGCGTCAGTGCTTCAGTGCTGGTGTTCGACGGTCGGGTAACCGTACTCGCGGCCGATCATCGCGCGGGCGCCCAGGTAGGCGTTGCGCAAGCGCTCGGTGAGCGTGTCGAGGTCGACCTCGCCCTTGGCGTCGCAGGGCACCACCACGCCGCGGCCGGGGTGGAACAGCGACGAGAAGCGAAGCTGGTGCGCGCGGACGGCACCGGCATCGCCGTGGCGCGGCGCGCTGCCGCCGGGCGAGCCCGTCGTCAGCGGGGGGTTCTGGATGAGCTGGGCGATCATGGGGTGCTCCTTCCGGATCTGGCGGTGCAGACCCCATTCTTCGGCCGCTTTCCGGTCGACCTTCTCCCCTGATGAGGGCAGGTATTGCCGCTATTTCCGGGCCCTGCCAGCAAGCCCCCGCGGTCGCGTGAGCAAGTTCACGCTCTCAAGCGACGGGCTCATCCCTCCAGCTGCTTCTGGAACACCAGCCCCGCGTGCTCGCGCAGCGCGTGGAACTGGATCTTGGGCCAGTTGTCCTGCATCGCGCGCAGCTCGCCGGCGTACTCCAGCAGCACGGTGGGCGCGCCCACGGCATCCATCGCCACGCGGTGGGCGTTGCCGTCGATGAAGCGCTGCAGCTCCTTGGCGCCGCCGTTCTCCTCGGGGCAGGTGACCCAGCGCGCGACGTTGTAGCGCGCCGGCATGATGCGCGCCTTGCAGCCGTACTCGTGCTCGAGCCGGTGCGCCACCACCTCGAACTGCAGCTGGCCCACCGCACCCAGCAGCAGCACGCTGCCGGCGACGGGGCGGAAGACCTGGATCGCGCCTTCCTCGCCCAGCTGCGTGAGGCCGGCGCGCAGTTGCTTGGTGCGCAGCGGGTCGGCGACCTCGACGCTGCGGAACATCTCGGGCGCGAAGAAGGGCAGGCCGGTGAACTGCAGGCTCTCGCCCTCGGTCAGCGTGTCGCCCAGCTGCAGCACGCCGTGGTTGGGGATGCCGATGATGTCGCCGGCAAAGGCCTCGTCCAGCAGCTCGCGGCGCTGGCTCATGAAGGTGACGACGGTGTTCGGCCGCAGCTCCTTGCCGCTGCGCACCACTTTCAGCCGCATGCCGCGCTCGAAGCGGCCGCTGGCCACGCGCACGAAGGCGATGCGGTCGCGGTGCGCCGGGTCCATGTTGGCCTGGATCTTGAAGACGACGCCGGTGAATTTGGGCTCCTCGGGCTGCACCACGCGCTGCAGCGCGGCACGGCTGCCCGGCGCCGGCGCCAGGTCGACCAGCGCGTCGAGCACCTCGCGCACGCCGAAGTTGTTGACCGCCGAGCCGAAAAACATCGGCGTCTGGTGGCCGCCCAGGAAGGCGTGCGGCTCGAACACCGGCGCGGCGTCGGTCAGCAGGTCGATTTCGCCCTTGGCTTGCTCATACTGCATGCCGAAGCGTTCGGCGTAGGCCGGGTTGTCCAGCCCGTCGAGGATCTCGTCTTCCGCGCCCTTGCGGTCTTCGCCGGGGCTGAAGACGCGCATCTGCTTCTCGCGCAGGTCCATCACGCCGTGAAAGGCCTTGCCCATGCCCACCGGCCAGGTGAAGGGCACGACCTCCATGCCCAGCTCACGCTCGATCTCGTCCATCAGTTCCAGCGGGTCTTTCACCTCGCGGTCCATCTTGTTGACGAAGGTGAGGATGGGCGTGTTGCGCGCGCGGCAGACCTGCAGCAGGCGGCGTGTCTGCGGCTCGACGCCGTTGGCCGCGTCGATGACCATCAGCGCCGCGTCCACCGCCGTCAGCACGCGGTAGGTGTCTTCGCTGAAGTCCTGGTGGCCGGGCGTGTCGAGCAGGTTGATGACGCAGTCGCGGTACTCCATCTGCATCACGCTGGACGCCACCGAGATGCCGCGCTGCTTCTCGATCTCCATCCAGTCGGATGTGGCGTGGCGCGTGGCCTTGCGCGCCTTCACGCTGCCGGCGATCTGGATCGCGCCCGAGAACAGCAGCAGCTTTTCGGTCAGCGTGGTCTTGCCGGCGTCGGGGTGGGAGATGATGGCGAAGGTGCGGCGGCGGCGCACTTCGGCAGCCAGCGGTGAGGCGTTGGAATCGGCAGACATGGCGGGGTTTGGTTCCGGTGCGCGGCGGGCGCAGGCGCGCACGGGCGGGGGCGGGCTGCCGCCGGCGCAGCGGAACGCGGGTGCAGGGCAAAACCGGGATTATCGCGGCGCGGCTCTGGCGCTGCCGTGCACCGCTTAAGCTCGCGCCGTCATGAACGAGCTGCTAGACATTCATCCCGAAGTGGCCGCTGCGCTGGCGGCGGGGCGCCCCGTGGTGGCGCTGGAGTCCACCATCATCAGCCACGGCATGCCCTGGCCGCAGAACGTCGAGACCGCGCTGCGCGTGGAAGCCGCGGTGCGCGAACACGGCGCCGTGCCCGCCACGGTGGCGGTGATGGGCGGGCGTCTGCAGGCGGGGCTGACGCCCGAAGCCATCGAAAGGCTTGGCCGCCAGGGCCTGGCCGTGCCCAAGGCGAGCCGGCGCGACCTGCCCTTCCTGCTCGCCGAGGGCGTGGGCCCCGCCATGGGCGCCACCACCGTGGCCGCGACCATGATCGTCGCCGCGCTGGCGGGCATCCGCGTCTTCGCCACCGGCGGCATTGGCGGCGTGCACCGCGGCGCCGAGGCCAGCTTCGACATCAGCGCCGACCTGCAGGAGCTGGCGCGCACCTCGGTGGCCGTGGTCTGCGCCGGCGCCAAGGCCATCCTCGACCTGCCGCTGACGCTGCAGTACCTGGAAACCCACGGCGTGCCCGTCATCGGCTTCGGCACCGACGCACTGCCGGCCTTCTACTCGCGCAGCAGCGGGCTGAAGGTCGACCGCCGGCTCGACACGCCCGAAGCCGTCGCCCGCGTGCTGCACGCGAAGTGGCGCGCCGGGCTGCAGGGCGGTGTCGTCGTCGCGCAGCCGATCGCCGCCGAGCACGCGCTGCCGCCCGAGCGCATGGACGCCTGCATTCAGCAGGCGCTGCAAGAGGCGCAGCAGCAGGGCGTGGCCGGCGCCGCCACCACGCCCTTCCTGCTGGCGCGCGTGAGCGAGCTCACCGGCGGCGACAGCCTGGCCGCCAACATCGAGCTGGTGCTGGCCAACGCCAGGCTGGCCGCGCGCGTGGCTGCAGCGCTGTGCACGCTGTCGGCGCTGCCGCGCTGACCCCGCCGGAACGCGCCGGGGCACCGGCCGCCGCGTGCTGCTACTCCTCGAGCAGCGAGCGCAGCATCCAGGCCGCCTGTTCGTGCACCGTCAGGCGCTGTGTCAGCAGGTCGGCGGTGGGTTCGTCGCCGGCCTCGTCGACCAGCGGGAAGATGCCGCGCGCCGTGCGCGCCACGGCCTCGTGGCCGTCGACCAGGATGCGCACCATCGCCAGCGCCTTGGGCGGCACGACCGGGGCGTCGGGCAGCGAGCTCAGCGCGCCGTACTGCGCATACGAGCCCGGCGCCGGGTGGCCCAGGCTGCGAATGCGCTCGGCGATGGGGTCGACCGCGTTCCACAGCTCGGTGTACTGCGCCATGAACATGGTGTGCAGCGTGTTGAACATCGGCCCCGTCACGTTCCAGTGGAAGTTGTGCGTGGTCAGGTAGAGCGTGTAGGTGTCGGCCAGCAGCTTGCTCAGGCCGCCGGCGATGGCGCCGCGGTCCTTCTCGCCGATGCCGATGTTGATGCGGCCTGCCGCCTTGGGCGGCGGGCCCTTCTTGCCGGTGCCGGTCTTCTTGGCCACTCTCTTCTCCTTGATGGGAGCCTGCCACCGTACCCCGGCGGCAGGCGTGTTCTTATGACCTGGCTCAGATGTCGAAACGGTCGGCGTTCATCACCTTGGTCCAGGCGGCCACGAAGTCGCCGACGAACCTGTGCTGCGCGTCGCCGGCAGCATAGACCTCGGCCAGCGCCCGCAGTTGCGAGTTCGAGCCGAACACCAGGTCGACGACGGTGCCGGTCCACTTGATCGCGCCGGTCTTGCGGTCGCGGCCTTCGAGCACGTGGGTGTCGGCGGCAGAGCGCTTCCACGCCGTGCCCATGTCGAGCAGGTTGACGAAGAAGTCGTTGCTCAAGGTGCCGGGGCGCTTGGTGAAGACACCGTGCGCCGCGCGACCGGTGTTGGCGTCCAGCGCGCGCAGGCCGCCGACCAGCACCGTCATCTCCGGCGCGCTCAAGCCCAGCAGTTGCGACTTGTCGACCAGCAGCTCGGCCGCCTGCGCCTCGAGGCCCTTGCGCACGTAGTTGCGGAAACCGTCGGCCAGCGGTTCCAGCGGTGCGAAAGAGAGCGCGTCGGTCTGCGCCTGCGAGGCATCGGTGCGGCCGGGCGTGAAGGGCACGCTGACCTCGATGCCGGCCGCCTTGGCCGCGGCTTCGACGGCGGCGTTGCCGCCCAGCACGATGAGGTCGGCCAGCGAGACCTTCTTGCCGCCGGCAGCGGCCGTGTTGAAGGCGGCCTGCACCGCTTCCAGCCTGGCCAGCACGCCCGCCAGTTCGGCCGGCTGGTTCACGGCCCAGTCCTTCTGCGGCGCCAGGCGGATGCGTGCGCCGTTGGCGCCGCCGCGCTTGTCGCTGCCGCGGAAGGTCGAGGCCGACGCCCAGGCGGTGCCCGCCAGCTGCGGGATGGTCAGGCCGCTGGCGAGGATCTTGGCCTTCAGCGCCGCGGCGTCCTGCGCGTCGATCAGCGCGTGGTCGACGGCGGGCACCGGGTCCTGCCAGATCAGCTCCTCCTTGGGCACGAGCTTGCCCAGGTAGCGCGCGCGCGGGCCCATGTCGCGGTGCGTCAGCTTGAACCAGGCGCGCGCAAAAGCGTCGGCAAAGGCCTGCGGGTCGGCGTGGAAACGGCGCGAGATCTTCTCGTAGGCCGGGTCCATGCGCAGCGACAGGTCGGCCGTGGTCATCATCGGCGGGTGCTTGCGGCTCGGGTCGTGCGCGTCGGGGATCAGGTGCTCGGGCTTGCAGTTCTTCGGCGTCCACTGGTGGGCGCCGGCCGGGCTCTTGGTGAGCTGCCACTCGTAGCCGAAGAGCATGTCGAAGTAGCCCATGTCCCACTTCGTGGGGTTGGGCTTCCAGGCGCCCTCGATGCCGCTGGTGGTGGTGTGCACGCCCTTGCCGCTGCCGAGGGCGTTTTTCCAGCCCAGGCCCTGCTCTTCGATGTCGGCGCCCTCGGGCTCGCGTCCCACCAGGGCCGGGTCGCCGGCGCCGTGCGCCTTGCCGAAGGTGTGGCCGCCGGCCACCAGCGCCACGGTTTCCTCGTCGTCCATCGCCATGCGGGCAAAGGTCTCGCGCACGTCGCGGCCCGAGGCCACCGGGTCGGGGTTGCCGTTGGGGCCCTCGGGGTTGACGTAGATGAGGCCCATCTGCACGGCGGCCAACGGGTGGGCGAGTTCACGGTTGCCGCTGTAGCGCTCGTCGCCCAGCCAGGTCTTCTCGACGCCCCAGTTGATGTCTTCTTCGGGCGCCCAGATGTCGGCCCGGCCGCCGGCGAAGCCGAAGGTCTTGAAGCCCATCGACTCCAGCGCCACGTTGCCGGTCAGGATCATCAGGTCGGCCCACGACAGCTTGCGGCCGTACTTCTGCTTGACCGGCCACAGCAGGCGGCGGGCCTTGTCGAGGTTGCCGTTGTCGGGCCAGCTGTTCAGCGGCGCGAAACGCTGGTTGCCGGTGCCCGCGCCGCCGCGGCCGTCGCTGGTGCGGTAGGTGCCGGCCGAGTGCCAGGCCATGCGGATCATCAGGCCGCCGTAGTGGCCCCAGTCGGCGGGCCACCAGTCCTGCGAGTCGGTCATCAGTGCGCGCAGGTCGGCGACCACGGCGTCGAGGTCGAGGGTCTTGAACTCGGCGGCGTAGTCGAAGTCCGCGCCCATCGGGCTGGACCCGGGCGTGTGCTGGTGCAGGATCCTCAGGTTCAGCTGCTGGGGCCACCAGTCGGCGTTGCTCTGGCCGCTGTGGGCCAGGGCCTGCGTGCGCACGCCGCCGGCGAAGGGGCACTTGGCGTCGTTGGAGGGGGTCGATCTCATGCTTATCTCCTGGCTGGATGCCCGACGGCGCCGGGCAGGCCATAACCTTAAGGCGACTGCAGCCATGATTCCAATCACTTGGCTCAACGGGGGCGATAGCCCGGGCGGCTATGCCGGCAATAGCCCGGGCGGCGATGCCGGCGATGGCCCGGCGCTGCGGCGCCCGTCGGCGATGCATGCCCCGGCGGACCCGCAGGCGCGCGGTCAGTCCGTCAGCCGCTTCACGCCGGGCAGCTCGCAGGCGTAGATGCAGTTGCGCAGCGCCGCGATGGCCTCGTAGCGCGGGAAGGTGCGCCGCCAGGCCAGCACCACGCGGCGCGTGGGCACGGGGGCGGCGAACTTCACGTAGCGGATGTGCGGCTGCAGGTCCGGGCCCTGGGCCGGCACGCTGAGCTGCGGCACCACCGTCACGCCCATGCCGCTGGCCACCATGTACTTGATGGTCTCCAGGCTGCTGCCCTCGAAACTCTTGCGTATGCCCTCGGCATTGCTGGCGAAGCGCGCGTACTCGGGGCAGACCTCGAGCACGTGGTCGCGAAAGCAGTGGCCGGTGCCCAGCAGCAGCATGGTTTCGTTCTTCAGCTCCTCGGCCGTGATGCTCTTGCGTTTGGCAACGGGGTGCGTGGCGGGCACGGCGGCGACGAAGGGTTCGTCGTACAGCGGCGCCACGGCCAGGCCGGTGTCGGGAAAGGGCTCGGCCATGATGGCGCAGTCGAGATCGCCCATGCGCAGCAAATCCAGCAGCTTGGCGGTGAAGTTCTCCTGCAGCATCAGCGGCATCTGCGGCACGCGGTCTATGGCCTGCCTCACCAGGGCGGGCAGCAGGTAGGGGCCGATGGTGTAGATCACGCCCAGGCGCAGCGGCCCGGCCACCGGGTCCTTGCCGAGCTTGGCGATCTCGCGGATGGCCTGCGCCTGCTCGATGACCTGCTGCGCCTGGCGCACGATCTGCTCGCCCAGCGGCGTCACGCTGACCTCGCTGGTGCCGCGCTCGAAGATTCTCACGTCGAGCTCTTCCTCGAGCTTCTTGATGGCCACGCTGAGCGTCGGCTGGCTGACGAAGCAGGCCTCGGCGGCACGGCCGAAGTGCTTCTCGCGGGCGACGGCGACGATGTACTTGAGCTCGGTGAGGGTCATGGCGGCATTGTCGCGAATCGGCACGCGCCGGGGCTTGCGGTTCAGGCCTTCAGGTACTCGGCCTTGCTCGCCAGCCAGCGCTGCACGTGGGCGGCCGCCGCGCCAGGGTGCTCTGCGAGCAGCCGCGGGGCCACCGCGCGCGCGCGCTGCAGCAGCGCGCCGTCTTCGGCGAGGTCGGCAAAACGCAGCAGCGCGTCGCCGCTTTGGCGCGCGCCCATGAACTCGCCCGGGCCGCGGATCTCGAGGTCGCGGCGCGCGATCTCGAAGCCGTCGTTGGTCTCGGCCATGGCCTTCAGCCGCGCCTTGCCGGTGGGCGACAGCGGCGCGGTGTAGAGCAGCACGCAGACGCTGGCCACCGCGCCACGCCCCACCCGCCCGCGCAGCTGGTGCAGCTGCGCCAGGCCGAAACGCTCGGCGTGCTCGATCACCATCAGGCTGGCGTTGGGCACGTCGACGCCGACCTCGATCACGGTGGTGGCGACCAGCAGCTTCATCTCGCCCGAGGTGAACAGCGCCATCTCGGCGGCCTTCTCGGCGGCCTTCATGCGCCCGTGCAGCAGGCCCACCCTCACGCCGGGCAGCGCCGCGGTCAGTTCGGCGTGGGTGGCGGTGGCGTTCTGCAGGTCGATGTGCTCGCTCTCCTCGACCAGCGGGCAGACCCAGTAGACCTGCCGGCCCTGCATCACCTCGGCGCGGATGCGGGCGATGACGGCGTCGCGCTTGCCGTCGGCAAAGACCTTGGTGACGATGGGCGTGCGCCCGGGCGGCAGCTCGTCGATGGTGCTGACGTCGAGGTCGGCGTAGTAGCTCATCGCCAGCGTGCGCGGGATGGGCGTGGCGCTCATCATGAGGAGGTGAGGTTCGAGCTGCGCTCGAACCTCATCCTCATGATTCTTCAGGTCGCCCGCCCCCTCCCCGCCCCTCCCCCTCGCGGGCGAGGGCGCAGTCTGAGTGCCAAGTTTGGCGCGCAAGGCCAGCCGCTGCGCCACGCCGAAGCGGTGCTGCTCGTCGACCACCGCCAGGCCCAGCCGTGCAAAGACCACGTCGTCCTGGATCACCGCGTGCGTGCCCACCACGAGCAGCGCCTCGCCGCTGGCCACCTGCGCCAGCATCGCGCTGCGCCCCTTGCCCCTGCGGCTGCCGGTGAGCCAGGCGGTGGTGATGCCCAGCGGCGCCAGCCAGCCCACCAGCTTGCGGAAGTGCTGCTCGGCCAGGATTTCCGTGGGGGCCATCAGCGCGCATTGCCAGCCCGCGCCCATGGCCACGGCCGCGGCCAGCGCAGCGACCACGGTCTTGCCCGAACCCACGTCGCCCTGCAGCAGGCGGTGCATGGGCTGCGCGCGGGCGATGTCGGCACCGATCTCGGCGACGACGCGCCGCTGCGCGGCCGTCAGCTCGAAGGGCAGGGCGGCGCGCAGCCGCTCGGCCAGGCTGCCCGGGCCGGCGCGCAGCGCGGGCGCTGCCAGCGTGGCGCGCGTGGCCTGCGCCTGCGCCTGCGAGAGCTGCTGCGCCAGCAGCTCGTCGAACTTCAGGCGCTGCCAGGCCGGGTGGGCGTGGTCTTCCAGCGCCTCGGGCCCCAGTTCGCGCGGCGGGTGGTGCAGCAGCTGCAGCGCGTCGCGCAGCGGCGGCAGGCCGGGCGGCACCGTGCCCGGCGGCAGCAGTTCGTGCAGCGGCGCACGCGCCAGCCCCGAGACCACGGCCTTGCGCAGGTAGGCCTGCGGCAGCTGCGCGCTGGCCGGGTAGACGGGCGTCAGCGCCTGCGGCAATGGCGTCTCGGCCGTGACGGCGCGGAACTCGGGGTGCACCATCTCGCGGCCGAGGAAACCGCCGCGCACCTCGCCGCGCACGCGCACGGTCCGGCCCACGGCCAGCGTCTTCTGGTGCGAGGGGTAGAAGTGCAGCAGCCGCAGCAGCAGCTCGCCGCTGTCGTCGGCCAGGCGTACCAGCAGCTGGCGGCGCGAGCGTGTCTCGATGCGGCATTCCTGCACCACGCCCTGCACCTGCGCGGTGTCGCCGTCGCGCAGGCTGGAGATGGGCGCCAGCCGCGTCTCGTCGACATAACGCATGGGCAGGTGCAGCGCGAGGTCGATGTCGCGCACCAGCCCCAGCTTGTGCATCGCGCGCGCCGGCCCCGACAGCGTGCCGGCGGCCGGGGTCTTGGCGTCGGTGCTTGGTGCGCGGGCGGTCGGCATGGAACAATTTTGAGCCCCGGCGGTCACAACACGCCGCACGACGCTCCCGGGCGGCCACCCGCCGCGCCCGGGCCCACCCGGGCCCGCCCGCGTCCGACTGCATGAATCCAGCGAATCCACCCACCCACACGCTCGCCGACTTCGACTTCGTGCTGCCGCCCGAGCTGATCGCCCAGCACCCGGCGGCCGAGCGCAGCGCCTCGCGCCTGCTCGACGGCCGTGCCGGCCTGCCTGTCGACCGCATCTACCGCGAACTGCCCGGCCTGCTGCAGCCGGGCGACCTGCTGGTCTTCAACGACACCCAGGTCATCAAGGCGCGGCTGCTGGGCGAGAAGCCCACCGGCGGCGCGGTCGAGGCGCTGGTCGAGCGCGTGCTGCCGCATCACGAGGTCTGGGCCCACCTGCGCGCCAGCAAGTGCCCGAGGCCGGGCAGCCTGGTGCGTTTCGCCGACGCCTTCGACGCCGAGGTGCTGGGCCGCGCCGGGCCCGAGGACTCGTTGTTCCACCTGCGCTTCCCGGCCGACCCGCTGCAACTGCTCGAGCGCCACGGCCACGTGCCGCTGCCGCCCTACATCACCCATGCCGACACGGCCGACGACGCCGCGCGCTACCAGACCGTGTTCGCCGCGCGCCCCGGCGCGGTGGCTGCGCCCACCGCCGCGCTGCACTTCGACGCGCCGCTGCTGGCCGCGCTGGCCGAGCGCGGCGTGCAGCGCGCGGCGGTGACGCTGCACGTCGGCGCCGGCACCTTCCAGCCGGTGCGGGTGGACAACATCGCCGAGCACCGCATGCACAGCGAGTGGTTCGAGGTGAGTGCGGCCACGGCGGCTGCCGTCGCGGCCACGCGGGCCGCCGGCGGCCGTGTCGTGGCGGTGGGCACGACGACGCTGCGCGCGCTCGAATCGGCGGCCCGCGGCACCCCGCAGGGCGGCGCGCTGGCGCCCTTCTGCGGCGAGACCGACATCTTCATCACGCCCGGCTTCCCGTTCCGCGTCGTCGACCTGCTGCTCACCAACTTCCACCTGCCCAAGAGCACGCTGATGATGCTGGTCAGCGCCTTCGCCGGCCACGCCCACGTGCGTGCGCTGTACCGCCATGCGGTGGAGTCGCGCTACCGCTTCTTCAGCTACGGCGACGCGATGCTGCTGCAGCGCCACCCACGCAGCTAGACACCGGCCGCGCGTTGCGGAGGCTTGAGCCTCCTCAATCCTCGTTCGCCATCGTCAAGGCGTGTGATGCCGCCAGCCCGCGCCGCGGCGCAAACTCGCACTTATCAGTTTCTCGGCCGTGCCCATGGCAGCTTGCTGGGCGGGTTTCGTAACCAAAACCGAAGGCCCTTGACAACGACGACCCCGAACGGAGGTATTCATCATGCGCAGTACCTGTACTCGCTTCCCTCTGGCCACCCTGGTGGCTGCCGGCCTGCTGGCCTCGTGCGGCGGTGGCGGTGGTGGGGGTGAAACCCCGCCTGCCGGCAACCAGGCCACCGTGGCGCTGGCCGGTACCGCGGCCAAGGGCCTGATGGCCAATGCCGACGTGGCCGTCTACCCCGTCAACCCCGACGGCACCGTGGGCAGCACCGCGCTGGCCACCGGCACCACCCAGGCCGACGGCCGCTACAGCCTCAGTTTCGCCGCCACCCAGGGCCAGCCCTATGTCGTGCGGGTGACGGCCAAGGCCGGCACGACGCACCTCGACGAGGTGACCGGCGCGGCTCAGGCCTTGCCCACGGGTTTTGCGATGCGTTCGATGCTCGTGCCGGCCGGCACCGGCGCGCTGACGGTCAACGCCACCATCACCCCCTTCAGTGAACTCGCCGTCGCTGCGGCGGCCAAGGCCAGCGGCGGCATCACCGCGGCGAACCTGGTGCAGGCGCAGTCCACGGTGAAACAGCTGCTCGGCTTCGACCCCACGTTGGTGGCCGTGAAGCCCACCACGACCGCCGCCGCGAGCACCGACGAGCACAAGCTCGCCGTGCTGCTGACCGCGGTGTCGCAGCTGGCGCAGACAGGCGCGCTGGGCTGCGACAGCGGCAGCGCCGGCGACAAGGCCAAGTGCGTCGTCGAGATGATGGGCAGCGCGGCGGACATCAACTCGCTGAAGCTCAGCGTGGGCAGCGGCGCTGCGGCGCGCGACGTGTCCGCGGCGCTGACCGGCGCGCTCACCGACGTGCTGGCCAACCCCGCGCTGGCCGGCGTCGTGCCGAGCGCTGCGCTGGCCACGGTGATGGCCAACCTGGGCTGCACCAGCAGCTGCGCCGCGGGTTCCACCGGCGGCGCCGGTACGGTGGCCACGGCCATCGCCGGCTCGCGGCTGCTGTTCAACGAGATCAAGAGCGACTGGTCGGCGATGTTCGCCAACGGCGCGGCCGGGGGGCTGAGCGGCGGCGCCCTGCGCCGCGAGGCCACGGCCTTCGAGGCCGCCATGGCCGGCGTGCAGCCGCCGGTGGAAATGCTGGCCAAGGATCTCGGCGCGCTGCTGATGGGCGTGGACCTGTACAACGACTACCAGGCCGGGCGCACCACGGCGTCCGGCCGCGGGCGCGCCTTCGACATGGTGGCCAACGACGGCAGCGGAGACTTCTCCGGCACGTCTGCGGCGGGATGCAGCCTCTACACCGACACCACCACCACGGTGCTGGCCACCACGCCGGCCGAGGCGCGTGTCATCGGTTGCAGCGCGCGCTACTTCGTCTCGCGCAGCTACCCCGCTCCCGGGACCACGGAAACCACGGAATGGCGCCACGGTTTCACCATCGTGCCCCAGACCGACGGCAGCTTCGACTACCTGACGCGCGCGCGCCGCAGGGTCACCACCTGCACGCCCACCGGCGGTTGCAGCTTCACGGTCAACGAGGCGCTGCAGGTCGACTCCAGCGGCGCCCCCCTGCCGGCCTTCGCCGGCAAGCTGACGCCAGTGCTCAGCGCGGCCTTCGGCAGCATTCGCAGCTTCACGCTCGTCGGCGAACTTCCGGCCGCTTTCAAGTCGAACGGCCGCACCCTGGTCAACCTGAAGCACGCCGCCAACCTGTCCGGCACGGTCACCACGGCCACCGACGGTGGCATCACCTCGGTGCTGGGCGGCAGCCTGGTGGCCTACAAGGCCGATGGCAGCGTCGAGGGCAAGCTGACGGTGAAGACCGGCAGCTTCAAGCAGGTGGCGGTGAGCGGCGGTGGGCATGAACCGTCCGAAGCCGACCTCGACCTGGTGTGGAATGCCGGCGGTTCCGAATTCGAGGGCCGCCTGGCGCTGACCGACTCCGCACTGGACGCCAGCCGGACGCTGCGCACGCCCACCAAGCTGGTGCTCAGCGGCGCGCTGCGCAACATCGGCGGCGGTGTGAGCACCGAGTTCCTGCGCGGGGCCTTCAACCTCGGTGTGACGGGCCTGGCGAACTACAACGACACCCTGCCACCTTCGGCGAGCAACACCTTCACGGTCAACATGAGCTTCGTCGGCGCGGTGTCGGCCACCGGCCGCCCGACGCTGGAGTTCAGCTTCGGCACCTCGGGCTCGGCCTTCGACACGCTGAACGGCGCGACGCCGACGGCGACGCTGCAGTACCGCACGCTCGTCGGCGGCCAGCCCCGCCTGGTGGTGACGCTGACGGCGCAGGAGACCGCCGGCGTGATGGCCTACAAGCTCAGCGAAGCGACGGCCAACGTATCGATGAGCTGGACGGGCGAGCGTCCTGCGAGGGTGGACCTGATGCACGCGAACACGACGAAGATCGGCACGCTGGACACCGGCACCGGCCTGATGACCTTCAGTGACGGCAGCTTCATGTCGCTGGACATCGGGCTGTGAGGGGCCGGCCGGCCGTCGGGCTGCCCAAGGGCGTGGCGCGACGGCTGGCCACCACGGTGGTGGGCCTCGCGGCGGCCACGGCCGGCGCCGCGCAGGACGCAGCGCCCGAGCCGGCGGTCTGGCAGCTGGAACTGCACAGCAAGCGCCACAGCGACGCGCTGCGCCTGGCCGTCTTCGACCGCGATGCCTGGGACGAAGTGGCGCCCAGGCGCGGCCGCAACCTGGTCTACATCGACGACGGCCTGCGCCTGTCGCGCCGGCAGGGCGCCTGGACCTGGGCCGCCGTGGCGCGCAGCAGCGCCACGCTGGTGGCCGGCGAAGCGGCACTGCGGCTGGCCGCCGACGTCGCCACCGGGCGGCAGCCGGCCACCGACCTGGCCACGGACGTGGACCTGCGCCTGCGCGGCTTCAGCGGGGCCGGTCTTGCCTTCGGCCGCACGCATGCGCCGGCTGCCGGCTGGCAGCTGCAGTGGGAGGTGCAGGCGCTGGCGCTGGGGCGCTGGATAGAGCGCCGCCTGGCCGGCGACGTGCGCTACCAGGCGGCAGACGCCCGCTACGGCTTCGCGCTGCAGTCGCTGGAACTCGACAACCGGCTCGACTTCCCGTTTCGCCTGGGTTACGCGCGCCGCGGCGCCGGCCTGCTGCTGGCGGGCAGCCTGGCCTGGGACGGCCAAGGCGCCTGGGCCCGGGCCGGCCTGCACGACGGCGGCTGGCTGCGCTGGCGCGGCGTGCCGCAGCAGGACGCGGTCCTGAACACGTCGACGCAGGCGGTCGACGCCGACGGCTTCCTGATCTACCGGCCGCTCATCGAAGGCCAGAACCGGCAGACCGGGCGCACGCGCAGCCAGCCCTGGCGCGGCACGCTGGCCGCGGGCGCGACGCTGCGTGACGGCCAGAGACTGGGTCTGCACCTGGACCATGTGCCTCAGTTCGGCTGGCTGCCGGCGCTGGGCTGGCAGCGGCCCGCGGCGGTGCCGGGCGGGCTGTCCTTGGGTGCCCGCTGGCAGGTCCACGAGCGCCGGCTGGGCCTGACGCTGGACTGGCGCGGTTTCACGCTGCGCGCGGGCGCCGACCGGCTGGACGGCCAGGCCCGTTCGCGCGAACTGGCGCTGAGCTATGCCAGCGCGTTCTGATCCCGAAACCGCGTCGGCTCGGCGTGCAGGCGGCGGCGACAATCGCCCTCATGCTGAAGTTCGACCTGCTGAAGACCGCCGGCTACGCGCGCCGCGGTCGCCTGACGCTCAACCACGGCGTCGTCGAGACCCCCGTGTTCATGCCCGTGGGCACCTACGGCACGGTGAAGGGCGTGATGCCGCGTTCGCTCGAGGAGATGGGCGCGCAGATCATCCTGGGCAACACCTTCCACCTCTGGATGCGGCCGGGGCTGGACGTCATCGCCAAGTTCGCCGGCCTGCACCGTTTCGAGGGCTGGAGCAAGCCCATGCTCACCGACAGCGGCGGTTTCCAGGTCTGGAGCCTGGGCGAGATGCGCAAGATCAGCGAGGAAGGCGTGCGCTTCGCCTCGCCCGTCAACGGCGACAAGCTCTTCCTCACGCCCGAGGTCAGCATGCAGATCCAGGCCGTGCTGGACAGCGACATCGTGATGCAGTTCGACGAGTGCACGCCCTACGAGCTCAAGGGCCACATCACCACCGAGGCCGAGGCGCGGTCGTCGATGGAGCTCAGCCAGCGCTGGGCGCGGCGCAGCCAGGCCGAGTTCACGCGCCTGGCCAACCCCAACGCGCTCTTCGGCATCGTGCAGGGCGGTATGTTCGAGAACCTGCGGCAAGAGTCGCTCGAAGCGCTGGTGGAGATGGACTTCCCCGGCTACGCGGTGGGCGGCGTGAGCGTGGGCGAGCCCAAGGACGAGATGCTGCGCATCATGACGCACACGCCGCACCGGCTGCCGGCGCACAAGCCGCGCTACCTGATGGGCGTGGGCACGCCGGAGGATCTGGTCGAAGGCGTGGCGCAGGGCGTGGACATGTTCGACTGCGTGATGCCCACGCGCAATGCGCGCAACGGCCACCTCTTCACGCGCTTCGGCGACCTCAAGATCCGCAACGCCCGCCACAAGCTCGACGAACGCCCGCTCGACCCCACCTGCGGCTGCTACACCTGCTGCGGACAGGCCACGCAAGGCGGCGGCACGAGCGGCGGCTTCAGCCGCGCCTACCTGCACCACCTCGACCGCTGCGGCGAGATGCTGGGCCCCATGCTGGCCAGCATCCACAACCTGCACTACTACGTGAACCTGATGCGCGAGGTGCGCGAGGCGCTGGACGGTGATCGTTTCGAGGCCTGGCGCGCGCAGTTCAAGGCCGACCGCGCGGCCGGCGTGGGCTGACGCGGCGCACCCCAGCGCCAGCAGGGCCATGAAGACGGCAAACGGCGCCACGCGCACGAAGGCCCAGCGGCGGATGTTCAGGGCCACGCCGGCAGCCGCGGTCTCCATCGGTCATGAAGGCCGAACCCCAGCTTGCCGCCATGGAACCGGCTCTGCCCGGCCGTTGGGGCACGGCCCCCTGGGGGGTAGCGAGCGCCAGCAAGCTTGGGGGCGCCACTTCAGCCCTTGGCCGAGCGCTCAAGGGCGCTGCGCGCGCCGTCGAACTGCCCCAGCGCCTGCGCCAGGAAAGGCAGCACGGGCTGCAGCGTTTCGAACAGCGTGTGCGGCGGGTTGGCGACGAAGACGCTGCTGCCCAGCATGCCGAAGCCGCGCTCGTCGGCCTGCGCCACCGTCAGCCGCGCGTGCAGCCAGCCCTTCTTGGCGCCGGCGTCGGCCGCGGCCTTCAGGCGCTGCGGCAGCTGCGTGGCTTCCAGCAGCTGCAACTGCGGCAGCCAGACGATGACCACGGCATCGGCAAAACGCTCCAGCGCCTCGCGCAGCGCGGCCAGCGTGCGTGTGTAGTCGGTCTTGATCTCGTAGCTGGGGTCGATCAACACCACGCCGCGGCGCGTCGGCGGCGGCAGCACCGACTTCAGCGACGCAAAACCGTCCTGCAGCTTGATCTCGACGCCGGGCACGTCGCCCAGGTAGCTGGCCAGGATCTTGTGGTCGGTGGGGTGGATCTCGAACAGCCTCAGCTGGTCCTGCGGCCGCATCAGCATCTGCGCGATGGCCGGCGAGCCGGGGTACTGGCGGATGGCCTTGCCGTCGTTGAAGGCGCGCACCAGCGCCACCAACTCGGCCAAGGGCGCGGGCAGGTCGTGCCGGTCGAGCAGCTTCGCTATGCCCTGTTCGAACTCGCCGCGCTTCTTGGCGTAGTCACCTTCGAGCGAATAGCCGCCCGCGCCGGCGTGGGTGTCGACGTAGCGCCAGCCCTTGTCCTTCTGGTTCATGTGCTGCAGCACGAGGGCCAGCACGGTGTGCTTGAGAACGTCGGCATGGTTGCCGGCATGGAAGGCGTGACGGTAGGCGAGCATGCTCGGACTGTGCCACGCCGGCGGCGTTCGCCTCGGTCCATGTCCCGGCGCGGGCGCGAAATTGCTGCACTGCGGTAGGCTCGCCGCATGACCACACTCTTCGACCCGCTACGCGTCGGCGACATCGACCTCGCCACCCGCATCGTCATGGCCCCGCTGACACGCAACCGCGCCAGCCCCGGCCAGGTGCCCAACGAACTGATGGCGCAGTACTACGCCCAGCGCGCCAACCCGGCCACCGGTGCCGGCCTCATCGTCAGCGAGGCCACGCAGATCTGCCCCGAGGGCCAGGGCTACCTCGACACCCCGGGCCTCTACAACGCCGCCCAGGTGGCCGGCTGGCGCGGCGTCACCGCCGCCGTGCACGGCCAGGGCGGCCGCATCGTGGCGCAACTGTGGCACGTGGGGCGCGTCTCGAATGTCTCGCTGCAACCGGGCGGGCAGGCGCCGGTGTCGAGCACGGCGCGCCGCGCCAACGCCAAGACCTATGTCGCCGGCGGCTTTGCCGAGGTGTCGGCGCCGCGTGCGCTGCGCAGCGACGAGATCGCCGGCGTCGTCGGCCAATACCGCCACGCCGCGCTGATGGCGATGGAGGCCGGCTTCGACGGCGTCGAGGTGCACGGCGCCAACGGCTATCTGATCGACCAGTTCCTGCGCGACAGCATCAACGACCGCAGCGACGACTACGGCGGCAGCATGGCCAACCGCTGCCGCTTTCTGAGCGAGGTGATGCAGGCGGTGGCGGGCGCCATCGGCGGCGGCCGCACGGGGCTGCGGCTGTCGCCGGTGACGCCGTCCAACGACGCCGGCATCGACAGCCAGCCGCAGGCGCTGTACGAGCACGCGGTGGCGCAGTTGGCGCCGCTGCAGCTGGCTTACCTGCACGTGGTGGAAGGCGCCACCGGCGGCGCGCGCGACGTCGCGCCCTTCGACTACGCGGCGCTGCGCGCGAAGTTCACCGGCGCCTGGATGGTCAACAACGGCTACACGCGGGCGATGGCGCTGGACGCCGTGGCCAGCGGCCGCGCCGATCTGGTGGCCTTAGGCAAGGCCTTCATCGCCAACCCCGACCTCGGCCGCCGCCTGCGCGAGGACGCGCCGCTGAACACACTGGACATGGCCACGCTGTACGGCGGCGGCGCGGCCGGCTACACCAGCTACCCCGCGCTGGGCGACGCACCCCAGGCCTGAACTTCGGCCTGACCCCAGCCTCGGCCGCGCCGGCTGCCCACACTCTCCAGGCAGCCGCAATGCGGCGGGTCGCAGCCGGGTCGTGCGCCCTTGCGGTTGACCGGCATCAACTCATGCGCCATTCGCATAACAAGCCCCGCGGTGCTGGGTTACGGTGCGATTACACAGGCGCGACAATCAACGCCCCTAGCGTTCGGGGCCTCACCCCACGCGGCATGGGCAGCGCGGCATTGGGCCAGCACCGATCCCCTCGAGCAGCGTGGTCGGTCTTGCCCCAAGACCGTTTTCACATAGCCATGATTGGAGTTTCCATGAACCGTCCCGTGTTGGAAGGCGTGCGCCTGAACCCGCCTGCCTACGTCGAGCACCAGCGCCTGGTCGATTGGGTGGCGCAGATCGCCGCGCTCACCGAAGCGGCCGATGTCTACTGGTGCGACGGCAGCCTGGCCGAGTACGAGCGCCTTTGCCAGCAGCTCGTCGACGCCGGCACGATGATGAAGCTCAACCCCGAGTTGCGCCCGAACAGCTACCTGGCGCGCAGCGACGCGTCGGACGTGGCGCGCGTCGAAGACCGCACCTTCATCTGCAGCGCCAGCAAGGAAGACGCGGGACCGACCAACAACTGGATGGCACCGGCCGAGATGCGCGCGCTGCTGCAGACGGGCGACAAGGCCTTGTTCAAGGGCGCGATGAAGGGCCGCACGATGTACGTCGTGCCGTTCTCGATGGGCCCGCTGGGCTCGCACATCTCGCACATCGGCGTCGAGCTGACCGACAGCCCTTACGTGGCGATCAGCATGCGCACGATGACGCGCATGGGCCGCGGCGCGCTCGAGGTGCTGGGCAAGACGGGCAACTTCGTGCCCTGCGTGCACACCGTGGGCGCGCCGCTGGTGGACTCGGAGGGACGGGGCCAGAAAGACGTGCCCTGGCCCTGCAACCCCACCAAGTACATCGTGCACTACCCCGAGACGCGCGAGATCTGGTCCTACGGCTCGGGCTACGGCGGCAACGCGCTGCTGGGCAAGAAGTGTTTTGCGCTGCGCATCGCCAGCACCATGGGCCGCGACCAGGGCTGGCTGGCCGAGCACATGCTGATCCTGGGCGTGACCAACCCTGCGGGCAAGAAGTACCACGTCGCCGCGGCCTTCCCCAGCGCCTGCGGCAAGACCAACTTCAGCATGCTGGTGCCGCCCGAGGGTTACACCGGCTGGAAGGTCACCACCGTCGGCGACGACATCGCCTGGATCAAGCCGCACGCCGATGGCCGCATGTACGCCATCAACCCCGAGGCTGGCTACTTCGGCGTCGCGCCGGGCACCAACGAGCACACCAACCCCAACTGCCTGGCCTCGCTCAAGCGCGACGCCGTGTTCACCAACGTCGCGCTCACCGACGACGGCGACGTCTGGTGGGAAGGCCTGACCGAGACGCCCCCGGCGCACCTGATCGACTGGATGGGCCGCGACTGGACGCCGGCCATCGCCAAGCAGACCGGCGCCAAGGCCGCGCACCCGAACTCGCGTTTCACTGTGGCCGCCACCAACAACCCGGTGCTCGACGTGCAGTGGGACGACCCCGAAGGTGTGCCCATCGACGCTTTCATTTTCGGCGGCCGCCGCAGCACCACGGTGCCGCTGGTCACCGAGGCGCGCACCTGGGCCGAGGGTGTGTACATGGCCGCCACCATGGGCAGCGAGACCACCGCGGCCATGGCCGGCGGCAACGGTGCGGTGCGCCGCGACCCGTTCGCGATGCTGCCCTTCACCGGCTACAACATGGCCGATTACTTCCAGCACTGGCTCGATCTGGGCGGCCAGCTGGCTGCCAAGGGCGCGAAGTTGCCGGGCATCTTCTGCGTCAACTGGTTCCGCAAGGGCGACGACGGCACGTTCGTCTGGCCGGGCTACGGCGAGAACATGCGCGTGCTCGAGTGGGTCCTGGGCCGCCTGGAGGGCAAGGCCGGTGGCGCTGAAAACGTCTTCGGCACCAGCCCGCGTTTCGAGGACCTGCGCTGGGACGGCCTGGCGTTCTCGCGCGATCAGTTCGCCAGCGTCATCGGCATCGACAAGGCCTCGTGGCAGGAGGAACTGAAGCTGCACGCCGAGCTGTTCCGGCAACTCGAGCACCACCTGCCCGCGGAGCTGCCCGCCACCAAGGCGCGCATCGAGGCGCGCCTGGCGGGCTGAGGGCCGCAGCCGCCGCGGCGGCCGCAACATTCACGAGACGCCCCCGAGCCGGCCGGCCGGGGGCGTCGCCATTTCTACGCTGTCGCGCCAACGCGGCGCGAATCGCCAGGGCGCGGTCGCGGCCCGGCCCTGGGTCATCATCAACGACCGATGAAGCTGCAACTGCTGTCCGACCTGCACCTCGAGACGGAGACCTTCGACCCCGCGCCGGCGCCCGGCGCACAAGCGCTGGTGCTGGCCGGCGACATCGACAGCAGCTGGGCCGCCTACGAAAGGTTCGCCGGCTGGCCGGTGCCCGTGTTCGTGATTGCCGGCAACCACGAATTCGACGGGCACGACTTCGACGCCGCGCTCGGCGGCCTGGGCGAGTTGTGCGCCCGGCTGGGCTTTGTCTTCCTCGAGCGCGAAGAGCATCTCTTCGGCGCCATGGGTGGCGAACGCGTCCGCATCCTCGGCACGACACGCTGGAGCGACTTCGACGCTTTCGGCCCCGCAGGCCGCGATCGCGCGCAGCGCGCTGCCGCGTATTACCTGCGCCTGATGGCCACGACGCGCCACGACCGCCCCTTCGACGCGCCGGCGGTACGCACCGAGGCGCTGGCCTGCCGCGCCTGGCTGGAAGACGCGCTGGCCAGGCCCGCCCAGGGGCGATGGGACAAGACCGTGGTGATCACGCACTTTGCACCCAGCCTGCGCAGCGCCGACCCGCGCTACGGGCGGCAGCCCGGCACCGCGAGTTTCTGCAACGACGACGAGGCGCTGATCCCGCGCGCCGACCTCTGGTTGCACGGCCACCTGCACTGCCGCCACGACTATCGCGTCGAGCGTGCCGGCCAGCGGCCTGCGCGTGTGCTCTGCCATGCCCGCGGGCTGGCCGGCAAGGGCGAGGTCGAAGGCCACGACCCGCTGTTCACGGTCGATGTCTGACGCGCCATCGCGTGTCGCCGACGGGCCCGACGGCTGCGCCGGGTCAAGGCGCGCCGCGCTGCGAGTGACACACTGCGAAGCCGCGGCCGGTCCGGCGCCGTGTTCAATGCAGGAGAAGACATGAAGATCCTCGCCGCCGTCGATGGCAGCCCCTTCACCCGCCGCATGCTGGCCTATCTGGCCGCCCACGACGAGTGGATGGGCCCGCAACATGAGTACACGATGCTCCACGTGGTCGCAGCCGTGCCGCCGCGCGCCGCCGCGGTGCTGGACAAGGCCACGCTGAAGTCGTACTACGACGACGGCGCCGAGAAGGTTTTCAAGCCCTTGCGCACTTTCTGCGCCAAGCAGGGACTGAAGGTCAACTTCGTGGCCAAGGTGGGCCCGGCGGCCGAGACCATCGCCGAGATGGCGAAGAAGGGTGGTTACCACCTGCTCGTGCTGGGCTCGCACGGCCACGGCACGCTGGGCAACCTGGTGATGGGCTCGGTGGCCACCAAGGTGTTGGCCAGCTGCAGCACGCCGGCGCTGCTGATTCGCTGAGGCCGCCGCCTCAGGCGGCGGGGCGCAACCCGCGCAGGCAGATCGTGGTCACCCAGTCGGTGATCTGCTCGTCGCCGTAGTTGCCGCCGGCCTTGAGGAAGGCCGGCACCGGGTCACAGCCGCGGGCATAGACCGTCAGCAGCACCACTTCGGGCGGCAGCGTGGGGTCGATGTCGCCGTCGGCCTGCGCCTGCTGTATCCACTCGCCCAGGCGCTCGCTGACCTGCAACAGCAGTTCGAGGTAGACCTTGTTGGCCAGCAACTCGGCGCGCAGACTCGAGTTCTGCGACGGCACGGTGGGCATCTCGCCGGCCAGTTGCAGCGTCAGCGCCCAGCGGATCACGGCCTCCAGGCGCTGGAAGGCGCCCGCGCCGCTGCGCGCGGCCTGCTGGTCCAGGATGGCCAACGTGCGTTCGAGCAGCCGCACCATGGCCGCGGCGGCCAGCGCCTCTTTCGACGCGAAGTGCTTGTAGAGGCTGGCCTTGGCGATGCCGACATCGGCCGCCACCTCATCCACCGTCATGAGGTCGAAACCCTTGTCGGCCAGCAGGCGGTTGACCGACGCCACGATGGCGTCCTCGCGCACGCGCAACACCTGCTCACGGAAGGACAGACGGGCCATGCAGCGATTTTAGCCGTGGCCGTCGCGATGTGAACGTGAGCGTCGCGCAGTCGACAGCGTGGTATCCGGCCTCGCGCCTGCCGGCGCCGTGTTCAGGTCGCCGTTCGGCGGCGTGTCGACAGTCGACGCATCCAGCCCGGCGGTCTGCCGGCAGGGGCCACCGGCACGACGGGTGTCTCGGTCAGGCTCAAGTCCAGCCCGAAGGCCGTGCCCAGGTCGGCCGGGTCGGTGTCGGGCGCCGGCCGGCTGGCGCTGCGCCAGGGGGTGAACCAGCGCTGCGGAGAGACGGCCTTAGGGTGTGACATGGCGGGCGACCTTCGTGATGTCTGGTAACGAGTGTCACGCGGGCCGCGCCGACGTGCCCGTGGAACAAGGGGGTCGGCGTGCGTCAGTTCACGCGACCCGGCTCGCCACGCCGCGGCCGATACAATCGCGCCCCTTTTCGACTGGGCCCCGGCATGCAGCCAACCACCGCGCCGTGCGCGCCTTCCGCAGCATCGGCGCCGCGCGCCCGCGGCCGGCAGACGGGCGTCGCCGACTTCGTCGCCATCGACTTCGGCACCTCGAACTCGGCCGTGGCCTTGCCCGACGGCGACGGCGTGCGCCTGGTGGCGCTGGAGCCGGGCCACCCCACCATGCCCACCGCGGTCTTCTACCGCGCCGACACGCCGCCGCCGCAGGTGGAGGCCGAGCGCCTGTACGGCCGCGCCGCGATCGCCGCCTATGTCGAAGGACTGGACGGCCGGCTGATGCGCTCGATGAAGAGCATCCTGGGTTCGTCGCTGCTCGACCAGGGCACCGACATCGGCGGCGGCCGCAGCGTGCGCTACCGCGACGTCGTCACCGGTTTCCTGCGCCGCCTGAAGGTGCTGGCCGAGCGCGAAGCCGGCCACGCCGTGACCCGCGTGGTGCTGGGGCGGCCGGTGTTTTTCGTCGACGACGACGCCGCGCGCGACGCCCAGGCCGCCGCGACGCTGGAGGCCGCGGCGCGGCAGGTCGGGTTCACCGAAGTGCAGTTCCAGTTCGAGCCCATCGCCGCGGCGCTGGACCACGAGCGCCAGGTCACACGCGAGCAGCTGGTGCTGGTGGCCGACATCGGCGGCGGCACCTCGGACTTCTCTCTCGTGCGCGTGGGCCCGTCGCGGCGCGGCCGTGCCGAGCGCCGCGACGACATCCTGGCCAACCACGGCGTGCACCTGGCCGGCACCGACTTCGACCGCCACGTCGAGCTGGCCAGCATCATGCCGCTCTTGGGCTACCGCGCGCTGCGCCCGGCACGGCCGGGCGAGGCGCCGCGCGAGGTGCCCACCGGCGTCTATTTCGACCTCGCTACCTGGCACCTCATCAACACCGTCTACGCGCCGGCGCGCATCGCCGAGCTGCGCGGCATGAAGAGCTGGTACGCCGATCCGCGCCACCACACCCGCCTGATGAGGGCAGTGCAGGAGCGCCTGGGCCACGCCCTGGCGGCGGCGGCCGAGCAGGCCAAGATCGATGTCGCGCTGCAGGGCCGTGCCGAGATCGACCTCGGGCTGCTGGAGCGCGGGCTGCATGCCGGCCTGCAGGAGTCTCAGGCCGCGGCGGCCATCGAGGCCGACCTCGAACGCATCGTGCAGGCCGCGGCCGAGACGGTGCGCGGCGCCGGCATCAAGGCCCAGGCGGTGGATGCGCTGTACTTCACCGGGGGCTCGACCGGTCTTCGCCCGTTGGTCGACCGCATTGCCGCCGGCTTCCCGGCCGCCGAGCGTGTGCGCGGTGACCGCTTTGCCAGCGTCGCGCAGGGGTTGGGGCAGCACGCCAGGGTCGTCTACGGCAGCGTCTGAAGGCCGCGCCGTACGTGCCGGCGCCGCCTGCGTTCAGCGCCGGCGCCGGCCGCCGCCCGCGCCGGCG
>PNKD01000004.1 GCA_013822265.1 Leptothrix sp. (in: b-proteobacteria) | reverse complement strand
GACTGCTCTGCCGGCTCGCCAAGCACATGGTCGGCGCCCCAGTGCAGCACGGCATGCTCGGTGCCGAGATAGCCCCACGCCGCCGCCAGCACCGCCATGCCGGCCGCGCGGCCGGCGTGCATGTCGCGGCGGTCGTCGCCGACATAGACGCAGGCCGCCGCCGGCAGGCCCAGGCGGCGCGCCGCCTCGAGCAGTGGCGCCGGGTGCGGCTTGGTGTGCGACGTGCTGTCCCCGGCCACCAGCGCGGCGCTGCGGTGCAGGCCCATCGCCTCGACCAGCGGCACCGCAAATCGCAGTGCCTTGTTGGTGACAATGCCCCAGGGCAGCCCATGACGGTCCAGCGCCTGCAACAGCGCGCCCGCGGCGGCGAAGAGCCGCGTTTGGCTCAGCATGCGGGTGGCATAGTGGTCGAGGAACTCGACCTTCAGCGCCTCGTAGGCCTCGTGGCCCGGCGCCACGCCGAAGGCCATGCCCAGCATGCCACGGGCGCCCGATCCGGCGTGCGGGCGAAGCCTCTCGAAGGGCACGGCATCACGGCCGCGCGCCGCCAGCATGTCGTTGACGGTGCCGGCCAGGTCGGGCGCACTGTCGACCACGGTGCCGTCCAGGTCGAACAGCACCGCCGAAATGCCGGCCCGCATCAACCCGGCCGGCGGCAGGCCACCAGGTAGTTGACGCTGGTGTCGGCCGACAGCCAGTAGCGCTTGGTCAGCGGGTTGTACTGCATACCCCGGCTGGCCTGAAGTTCGACGCCGCTGTCGCGCGACCAACGTGCCAGTTCGCTGGGGCGGATGAATCGGGCGTACTCGTGGGTGCCCTTGGGCAGCAGGCCGAGCACATACTCGGCCCCGATGATCGCAAACAGGAAGGCCTTCGGATTGCGGTTGAGCGTCGAGAAGAAGACCCAGCCGCCCGGCTTGACCAGCGCGGCGCAGGCCCGCACCACCGCCGCTGGGTCGGGCACGTGCTCGAGCATCTCCATGCAAGTGACGACGTCGAATGCGCAAGGCCGTTCCTGGGCCAGGGCTTCGGTGGCGATCTCGCGATAGTCGAGGTTGGTGACCGCGGCCTCCAGCGCGTGCAGCCGGGCCACGCCCAGGGGGCGCGCGGCGAGGTCGATGCCCGTCACGTGCGCAGCACGACGCGCCATCGCCTCGGCAAGAATGCCGCCGCCGCAGCCGACATCGAGCACCTGCTTGCCGCGCAGCGAGGCCAGCCCGTCTATCCACTCCAGCCGCAACGGGTTGATCTGGTGCAGTGGCCTGAACTCGCTCTCGGGATCCCACCAGCGGTGGGCGAGTTCGCTGAACTTGGCGAGTTCCTGTGCGTCGACGTTGCTCATAGGTCAATGTTAGCGAGGCTGGTGAATGGCCGCTGCGGTTCGTCCGGTGACGCAGAGATCGCGCCGGCGCAGACAGTGCCGCGCAAAGAAAAAACCCCGCCGAGGCGGGGTTCCGATCAGCGGCGGCCGTCGAGGCCGCTGCGATCACTTCTTGGCGCGGGTACCGACGACTTCCACTTCCACGCGACGGTTCTTCGCGCGGCCAGCGGCCGTCTTGTTGTCGGCGACCGGGTTCTTGGAACCCTTGCCTTCGGTGTAGACGCGGTTCTTCTCGATGCCCTTGCTCACCAGGAAGCCCTTGACGGCTTCGGCGCGGGCGATCGACAGCTTCTGGTTGATCGCATCGTTGCCGATGGCGTCGGCGTGGCCGACAGCGATGATCACTTCGAGGCTGACGCCCTTGGTCTTGTCGACCAAGTCGGCGAGTTGCGTCTGCGCTTCGGGCTTCAGCACCGACTTGGCGAAGTCGAAGTAGGCGTCGGCAGCAAAGGTCACCTTCTCCTGGACCGGAGCAGCCGGGGCAGGAGCGGCGAGCGGCGCGGCAGGCGGCGCGACGGCCGGGGGCGGCGGGGGCGCGACGGGTGGCGCAGGCGGCGGGGGCGGCGGGGCCGGAGCCGGGGGCGGCGGCGGCTTGATCGCGCCGTCGCACTTGGCGTCTGCGGTGGCTGGCGTCCAGCCGGCATCACGCCAGCAGAGTTCGTTGGTGCCGTTCTTCCAGACGGTGCCGTCGGAACCGCGCCAGTTGTCAACCGATTTCGCCGCGGTTTGCGCGAAAGCTCCGATCGGGGCGGCAAGTGCGGCGGATGCAAAGAGCACCGCCACCTTGTTCAGTTTCTTCATGATTCTCCTCTCGAGGAAAGCCGCAGATGCCTGCAAAAAAGTCCAAAGCGTCACGCTTGAGTACCGGGCAAATCCCCACTCCCGCGGGCACTTACCACCGACGGATCATTGTGCCATAGGGCATCCGCTGCCCTGCATTTTGGGCCCTGCTTTGCGGCCACCTCGGTGCGCTGTTGCGCAGCCGCTACAAGAGGCGCCCCGTAGAATGCGTCGTTTCGCCTCGTCGCGAACCCGGCCCCTCGTGGCCGCACTGAACTGCACGCACGCATGAGCTCGTTCGCCAAGGAAACCCTGCCTGTCAGCCTCGAAGAGGAGATGCGGCGTTCGTACCTCGACTACGCGATGAGCGTGATCGTGGGCCGAGCGCTGCCCGATGCACGCGATGGCCTCAAGCCCGTGCACCGGCGCTGCCTGTTCGCGATGCACGAGCAGTCCAACCACTGGAATCGTCCCTACAAGAAGAGCGCGCGCATCGTCGGCGACGTGATGGGCAAGTATCACCCACACGGCGACTCGGCCATCTACGAGACCATCGTGCGCATGGCACAGCCCTTCTCGCTGCGCCACATGCTGGTCGACGGCCAGGGCAACTTCGGCTCGGTCGACGGCGACAACGCCGCGGCGATGCGCTACACGGAAATCCGCCTGTCGAAGATCGCGGCCGAGATGCTCGCGGACATCGACAAGGAAACCGTCAACTTCGCGCCCAACTACGACGGTTCGGAAAACGAGCCCACGGTGCTGCCGGCGCGGCTGCCCAACCTGCTGGTCAACGGCTCCACCGGCATCGCGGTGGGCATGGCGACGAACATCCCGCCGCACAACCTGAACGAGGTCGTCGACGCCTGCCTGCACCTGCTGAAGAACTCCGATGCGTCGATCGACGAACTGATGGAGATCGTGCCGGCGCCCGACTTCCCCACCGCCGGGATCATCTATGGCCTGAGCGGCGTGCGCGAGGGCTACCGCACCGGCCGCGGACGCATCGTGATGCGCGCGAAGTGCCACTTCGAGGATATCGGCAAGGGTGAACGCCAGGCGATCATCGTCGACGAGATCCCCTACCAGGTGAACAAGAAGACGCTGCTCGAGCGCATCGCCGAGCTCGTGCACGAGAAGAAGATCGATGGCATCAGCCACATCCAGGACGAGAGCGACAAGTCCGGCATGCGCGTGGTGATCGAGCTCAAGCGCGGCGAAGTGCCCGAGGTGGTGCTGAACAACCTGTACAAGCAGACGCAGCTGCAGGACACCTTCGGCATGAACATGGTGGCCCTGATCGACGGCCAGCCCAAGCTGTGCAACCTGAAGGACCTCATCGAGGTGTTCCTGGAACACCGGCGCGAGGTCATCACGCGGCGCACCGTCTTCGAACTGAAGAAGGCCCGTGAGCGCGGCCACGTGCTCGAGGGCCTGGCGGTGGCGCTGGCCAACATCGACGAGTTCATCGAGACCATCAAGACCAGCCCCACGCCGCCGGTGGCCAAGGCCGCGCTGATGGCCAAGAGCTGGGATTCGTCGATGGTGCGCGAGATGCTCGCCCGCGCCGAGGACAGCACGCCCGGCGGCCGCGCCGCCTACCGCCCCGCGGGACTGCCGGCGAACTACGGCCTGCAGGCCGACGGCCTGTACCGCCTGAGCGACGACCAGGCGCAGGAAATCCTGCAGATGCGCCTGCAGCGCCTGACCGGCCTGGAGCAGGACAAGATCATCGGCGAGTACCGCGAGGTGATGACGGAGATCGCCGACCTGCTCGACATCCTCGCGCGCCCCGAGCGCGTGACCACGATCATCAGCACCGAGCTCGGCGACGTGAAGCGCGAGTTCGGCGAAACCAAGCTCGGCGCGCGCCGCAGCGAGGTCGTCCACAACGCGCAGGAACTGGGCACCGAAGACCTCATCACGCCCACCGACATGGTGGTCACGCTCAGCCACACGGGCTACGTCAAGAGCCAGCCGCTGACGGAATACCGCGCGCAGAAGCGCGGCGGCCGCGGCAAGCAGGCCACGCAGACCAAGGAAGACGACTGGGTCGACCAGCTCTTCATCGCCAACACGCACGACTGGATCCTGTGCTTCAGCGACCGCGGCCGCGTCTACTGGCTCAAGGTCTGGGAAGTGCCGCAGGGTTCGCGCAACAGCCGCGGCAAGCCCATCGTCAACATGTTCCCGCTGCAGCCCGGCGAGAAGATCACCGTGGTGCTGCCCGTCACGGGCGAGAACCGCAGCTTCCCGCCCGACCACTACATCTTCATGGCCACCGCGTTGGGCATCGTGAAGAAGACGCCGCTGGACGACTTCGCCAACCCGCGCAAGGCCGGCATCATCGCCGTCACGCTGGACGAAGGCGACTTCCTCATCGGCGCCGCACTCACCGATGGCCAGCACGACGTGATGCTGTTCAGCGATGGCGGCAAGGCGGTGCGCTTCGACGAGGCCGACGTGACGCCGCATGGCCGGCAGTCGCGCGGCGTCAAGGGCATGACGCTCGAGGAAGGCCAGACCGTGATCGCCATGCTGGTGGCCGAGGACGAGACGCAGAGCGTGCTCACCGCCACCGAGAACGGCTACGGCAAGCGCACTTCGATCACCGAGTACACGCGCCACGGCCGTGGCACCAAGGGCATGATCGCCATCCAGCAGAGCGAGCGCAACGGCAAGGTGGTCGCGGCCACGCTGGTGCGCCCGGCCGACGAGATCATGCTCATCACCGACAAAGGCGTGCTCGTGCGCACGCGGGTCAGCGAGATCCGCGAGCTCGGACGTGCCACGCAGGGCGTGACCCTGATCGCGCTGGACAATGGCGCGGCGCTGTCGGGGCTGCAGCGCATCGTCGAGAACGACACGCCGTCCGAAGGCGAAGACCCCACCGCTGGCGAAGCCGGCTCCGAAGGAAACTGATCGATGTTCAAGCCTCTCCTGCTCGTCGCCGCCGTGGCGCTGTCCTTCGCCGCCACCGACGCGGCCCGGGCCCAGGCCTCTGCGCCGGGCTCCGCAGCGAAGAAGGAACTCGTTGCCCGCGTGCTGCAGCTACAGCAGCCGGGCATTGAAGCCATGGCGCGCCAGCTGGCCGAACAGCCCGCACGGCAGTTGCTGCAGGGTGCCGGTCAGGCCCTTCAGCGGCTGCCGGCCGAGCGCCGCGAAGCCGTCGCCCGCGACATCGAGGCCGACGTGCGCAAGTACGTCGAGGAGGCCGCCCCCATCGTGCGCGACCGCGCCGTAGCGCTGGCACCCAGCACCATCGGTTCGCTGCTGGAAGAGCGCTTCACCGAAGACGAGCTGAAGCAGGTCATCGTGATGCTCGAATCCCCGCTGAACCGCAAGTTCCAGTCCATGGGCAGCGAGATGCAGAAGGCCATCGGCGAAAAGCTGATCGCCGACACGCGCGGCCAGGTCGAAGCCAAGGTGCGTGCGCTCGACCAGACCGTGGCGCGCCGCCTGGGCATCGCGCCGGCGACCGGCGCTGCCAGCGGCAGCAAGCCAGCGGCGGCACCTGCCAAGAAGCCCTGAAGCCGACACCCGAAGAGCGCGCAGCTTCCATGGCCGACACCCCCGCCGTCGCACCCGCGCTGCTGACGCTGCGCGAGCGCATCGACGCCGTCGACCGCGAACTGCTGGCGCTGCTGAACCGCCGCGCCGGGCTGGCGCTGGAGGTCGGCGAGATCAAGAAGCACGAAGGCTCGGTGGTCTTCCGCCCCGAGCGCGAAGCCCAGGTCATCGACGGCCTGAAGGCCATCAACCCCGGCCCGCTGCAGGCGGCCAGCGTGGCCCCGATCTGGCGCGAGATCATGTCGGCCTGCCGCGCGCTGGAGACGCCCACGCGGGTGGCCTACCTCGGCCCGGCCGGCACATTCAGCGAAGAGGCGGCGCTGGGCTTCTTCGGCACCTCCATCGTGCATGTGCCGTGCGCCAGCATCGACGAAGTGATGCACGCAGCGACTTCGGGCGCCGCCGACTTCGGCGTCGTGCCGGTCGAGAACAGCACCGAAGGCGTGGTCGCGCGCTCGCTTGATCTCCTCCTGACGACGCCGCTGTTCATCATCGGCGAGACCAACCTGATGGTGCGCCAGAACCTGCTGCGCCGCGACGACTCCCTGCAAGACATTACGGCCGTGTGCGCGCATCCACAGGCGCTGGCGCAGTGCCACCGCTGGCTCAGCCATCACCTGCCCGACGCCGAACGGCGCCCGGTCGCCAGCAACGCCGAAGGCGCCCGCATGGCCGCTCAGGACGCCCGTCTGGCGGCCATCGCCGGCCAGCGCGCCGCCGCCGAGTACGGCCTGCACGTGGTGGCCCCGGCGATCCAGGACGACCCGCACAACCGCACCCGCTTCGCCATCGTCACGCACCCGCAGTGCCACCCCGCGCCCAAGGCCTCGGGCCACGACTGCACCAGCCTCGTGGTGTCGGTGACCAACCGGCCCGGCGCGGTGCACGACATGCTGGTGCCGCTGAAGAACCACGGCGTCTCGATGACGCGCTTCGAGTCGCGCCCGGCGCGATCAGGGCAGTGGGAGTATTACTTCTACATCGACATCGAGGGCCACCCCGACGAGCCGAGTGTCGATGCGGCGCTGAAGGAACTGCGCGCGGCGTGTGCCTTCTTCAAGATTCTGGGTACCTACCCTATCGACGTGCACTGAGGCGAAGGCGCAAGGCAGTCCATGTTCCAGCAACTCGGCGTCATCGGATGCGGCCTCATGGGCGGCAGCTTCGCGCTGGCGCTCAAGCGCGCGGGGCTCGTCAAGCGCGTCATCGGCTACAGCAAGTCGCCGAGCACGACGGAACGCGCGAAGAAGCTGGGTGTCATCGACGTGGCGGCCGAATCGGCGCTGCTGGCGGTCTCGGGGTCCGACATCGTGCTGATGGCCGTGCCCGTGGCGGCCACCGAGACCACCTTCAAGGCGATACGCCACCTCGTCGAGCCGGGCGTGCTCCTCATGGACGTCGGCAGCACCAAGCGCGACGTCGTCGACGCCGCGCGGCGCGTGCTGCGCGAGCGCATCCCGTCGTTCGTTCCGGCCCATCCCATCGCCGGCAAGGAAGTCTCGGGCATCGCCAACGCCGATGCGTCGCTCTACAACGGCCGCCAGGTCATCATCACGCCGCTGGCGCAGACCTCGCCCGAACTGGTGCAGAAGGCCACCGATGTCTGGAGCGCCATCGGCGCCCAGGTGCTGAAGATGACGCCGGAAAACCACGACGCGGCCTTTGCCGCCGTCAGCCACCTGCCGCACCTGCTGGCCTTTGCCTACTTCAGCTCGGTGATGAACCAGCCCGCGGGGCGCGACTTCCTCTCGCTGGCCGGTCCGGGCTTTCGCGACTTCACGCGCATCGCCGCCAGCAGCCCCGAGACGTGGCGCGACGTCCTCGTCGCCAACCGCGAAGAGGTGCTCAAGCAGTCCAAGCGCTTCCGCCAGGCGCTGGACGCGCTGGAGCACGTGATGCGCGAAGGCAATGCCGACGCCCTGGAAGGGCTGATCCGCGGCCCGGCCGAAGGGCGCGCCAACTGGCAGATGGGTGCGCCACGCACACCCGGTGGCAGCAAGACTCCTCCCTGACCCGGACCTGGGGGCCTGGCGCCCCGCGTGCATGTACGACATCCCCTTCCTCGACCTTCCGCCGCTGAACGGCGCGTCCGGCACGGTGCGCCTGCCGGGCAGCAAGAGCATCAGCAACCGCGTGCTGCTGCTGGCGGGCCTGGCCGCCGGCACGACGGCCGTGCACGACCTGCTCGACAGCGACGACACACGCGTGATGCTCGACGCACTGCGCACGCTGGGCTGCGCGCTGCGCCACGAGCGGGGCCCGCACGGGCCGGTGCTGCACATCACCGGGCTGGGCGGCCGGCTTGCGGTGCACGAGGCCGATCTCTTCCTGGGCAATGCCGGCACCGCCATGCGCCCGCTGGCCGCGGCGCTGGCGGTGCTGGCGGCGACGCAGGGCGGCAACTTCAGGCTGCACGGCGTGCCACGCATGCACGAGCGGCCGATAGGCGACCTCGTCGACGCGCTGCGCCCGCTGGGCTGCACGATCGACGAGCTCGGCACGCCGGGCTACCCGCCGCTGCGCCTGCGCGGCAGCGCCGGCGGCGGGCTCGCCACCGACACCGCGATCCGCGTGCGCGGGGAGGTTTCGAGCCAGTTCCTGACCGCGCTGCTGCTCGCGCTGCCGCTGGTCAGCGGCGCCGGCGACATCGCCATCGAGGTCGACGGCGAGCTCATCAGCAAGCCCTACATCGACATCACGCTCAACCTGCTGGTGCGTTTCGGCATCGCCGTGCAGCGCCAGGGTTGGCAGCGTTTTGTCATCGCCAGAGGCAGCGCCTACCACTCACCCGGCAGCATCCACGTCGAAGGCGATGCCTCGTCGGCTTCCTACTTCATTGCGATGGGCGCCATTGCTGCGCACGGCGGCGCGCCGCTGCGCATCGAGGGCGTGGGCAGCGACTCGATTCAGGGCGACATCCGCTTCATCGACGCCGCCGTGGCCATGGGCGCCCAGGTCTCGAGCGGCCCGGGCTGGCTGCAGGTGCACCGCGGCCGCTGGCCGCTGACCGGCATCAACCTCGACTGCAACCACATCCCCGACGCCGCGATGACGCTGGCCGTGATGGCGCTCTACGCCGACAGCCCGACGCGGCTCACCGGCATCGCCAGCTGGCGCGTGAAGGAGACCGACCGCATCGCCGCCATGGCCGCCGAACTGCGCAAGCTCGGCGCGGCGGTGGTCGAGGGCGCCGACTTCATCGAAGTCACGCCGCCGGCTGCCGGCGCCTGGCGGCCGGCCGCCATCCGCACCTACGACGACCACCGCATCGCGATGGGCCTGTCGCTGGCGGCCTTCAACGCGCTGGCCGGCATGGCGACCGGCGGCGCTGCCGGGCCCGTGCACGCGCCCTGCCCGCTGCGCATCCTGGACCCGCGCTGCGTCGCCAAGACCTTCCCCGACTACTTCGAGGCGTTGTTCGGCGTCGCCACGGCCGACGTGAACGACGTGCCGGTGATCGCCATCGATGGCCCCACCGCCTCGGGCAAGGGCACGCTGGCCGCGGCCGTGGCCGACGCGCTGGGCTACCACCTGCTCGACTCGGGCGCGCTCTACCGCGCCACCGGCGTGGCCGCGCAGTGGGACGGCGTGGAGCCCGACGACGAAGTCGGCCTGGCACGGCTGGCCGGCTTGCTCGACCTGCGTTTCGGCCACGGCCCCTTGACCGATGCGCACAGCAGCCGCGCCTGGCTGCGCGGCCAGGAAGTCAGCGACCAGCTGCGCACCGAAGCCGCCGGGCTGCTGGCCTCGCGCGTGTCGGCCTTGCCGGCGGTGCGCGTGGCGCTGCAGGGCCTGCAGCTCGCCTTCCGCCGCCCGCCCGGCCTGGTGGCCGATGGCCGCGACATGGGCACCGTCGTCTTCCCCGGCGCGTCGCTCAAGGTCTTCCTCACCGCGAGCGCCGGCGAACGCGCCGAACGGCGCCATAAGCAATTGATTTCTAAAGGTATTTCGGCTAATATCACAGACCTTCGTGCCGACCTCGAAGCCCGCGACGCGCGCGATCAGAGTCGCAGCGTGGCGCCCTTGAGGCCGGCCGAGGATGCGCTGCTGCTGGACAACTCGAACTTGAGCATCGAAGCCTCGGTGCAACAGGTGTTGAGCTGGTGGCAGCTGCGCCGGCCTTTCAGGTAGCCGCCCCGGCGGTTACCTGAAAGGCCACAAGCGTCCCAGTGCGTCCCCGCCGCGGCCGTCAGGCCCCAGGCGCGCTGGGTGGTCCAACCCCAACCCGCGGCACCCGCCGCAAGCACGCCCGCTCTGCCACCAACTTCCCCGGGCACCCAGGAAATCCATGACCGTCACCACCACCGTCACCGCCACCGGCGGCGCAGACATGTTCGCCGCTCTGTTCGAGGAGTCGCTGAAGTCCAACGACATGCGCGTCGGAGAAGTCATCTCCGCCGAGGTCGTTCGCATCGAGTTCAACCACGTCGTGGTGAACGCCGGCCTGAAGAGCGAAAGCTACGTGGCCATCGAAGAATTCAAGAACGACCAGGGCGAGCTCGAAGTCCAGGTCGGCGACTTCGTCTCCGTCGCCATCGACGCCGTCGAGAACGGCTACGGCGACACCATCCTGTCGCGCGACAAGGCCAAGCGCCTGGCCAGCTGGATGTCGCTGGAGAACTCGCTGGAGTCCGGCGAATTCGTCACCGGCACGGTCAGCGGCAAGGTCAAGGGCGGCCTGACGGTGCTGGTCAACGGCATCCGCGCCTTCCTGCCGGGCAGCCTGCTCGACACGCGCCCCGTGAAGGACATGACGCCCTTCGAGGGCAAGACCATGGAATTCAAGGTCATCAAGCTCGACCGCAAACGCAACAACGTGGTGTTGTCGCGCCGCGCCGTCGTCGAGGCTTCGATGGGCGAAGAGCGCGCCAAGCTGCTCCAGACGCTGAGCGAAGGCGCGATCGTCAACGGCGTGGTCAAGAACATCACCGAGTACGGCGCCTTCGTCGACCTCGGCGGCATCGACGGCCTGCTGCACATCACCGACATGGCCTGGCGCCGCGTGCGCCACCCCAGCGAAGTGGTCACTGTCGGCCAGGAACTCACCGCCAAGGTGCTGAAGTTCGACGCCGAGAAGAACCGTGTCAGCCTGGGCCTGAAGCAGCTGGGCGACGACCCCTGGCACGGCGTGTCGCGCCGCTACCCGAACGGCACGCGCCTGTTCGGCAAGATCACGAACATCGCCGACTACGGTGCGTTCGTCGAGATCGAGCCGGGCATCGAAGGCCTGGTGCACGTCTCCGAGATGGACTGGACCAACAAGAACGTCGCTCCCGCCAAGGTCGTCACCCTGGGCGAGGAAGTCGAAGTCATGGTCCTCGAGATCGACGAGGACAAGCGCCGCATCAGCCTGGGCATGAAGCAGTGCAAGGCCAACCCCTGGGAAGAGTTCAGCACCACCGTCAAGCGCGGCGACCGCGTCAAGGGCCCCGTCAAGAGCATCACCGACTTCGGCGTCTTCATCGGCCTGTCGGCCGGCATCGATGGCCTGGTGCACCTCAGCGACCTGTCCTGGCACGAGCCGGGCGAGACCGCCGTGCGCAACTACAAGAAGGGCCAGGAAGTCGAGGCCCTGGTGCTGGCCGTGGACGTCGAGCGCGAGCGCATCAGCCTGGGCATCAAGCAGCTGGACACCGACCCCTTCACGAGCTTCACGACGCTGAACGACCGCGGCGCCATCGTCAACGGCAAGGTCAAGAGCGTCGACCCGCGCGGCGCCGAGATCCAGCTCAACGAAGACGTCACCGGCTACCTGCGTGCCTCCGAGATCAGCCGCGACCGCGTCGAAGACGCGCGCAACGTGCTGAAGGAAGGCGACGACGTCAACGTCATGGTCATCAACGTCGACCGCAAGCTGCGCTCTATCCAGTTGTCGATCAAGGCCAAGGACAACGCCGACGAGCAGCAGGCCATGCAGCGCCTGAGCCAGACCAGCGAACGCGAGAACGCCGGTACCACGAGCCTGGGTGCCCTGCTGCGCGCCAAGCTCGACAACCGTCCGGAGTAATCCGGTCCCGGCCGGCCCGCCGTTTATGCGGCGCCGGCCCTCCCTTCTGAAACCCGCGGGCCATCCCCGCGGGTTGCCGTGACCAGCAAGCGCAGCAGAGCCCCATGACACGATCCGACCTCGTCACCCGCCTGGCCGAGCGCTTCTCGCAGCTCACGCAGCGCGACACCGAGTTCGCGGTCAAGACCATCCTGGACGCCATGTCCGACGCGTTGGCCCGCGGCCACCGCATCGAGATCCGCGGCTTCGGCAGCTTCAGCATCAACCGCCGCCCGCCGCGCGTCGGCCGCAACCCGCGCAGCGGCGAGCAGGTGGTGATCCCCGAGAAGCTGGTGCCGCACTTCAAGCCGGGCAAGGCGCTGCGCGAGGCGGTTGACGCCCACGTCACGAGCGACGTCGACAGGCCCTGACCGCAAAGGCGGGCCAAGGTCCCGCGCCCCAGATGCCCTGGACCTAGAATCTGCGCCGCATGCGCTACCTCGTCGGGCTGTTCTGGGCCTTCGTCTTCTTCACGCTGTTCGCGTTTGCGCTGAACAACCAGCAACTGGCCACGGTGCGCTGGTTCTTCGGTTTCGAATGGCGCGCACCCATGGTGTTCGTGGTGCTGACGGCGTTTGCCGCGGGTTGCGCCTTCGGCGTGGCGGCGATGGTGCCCAGCTGGTGGCACCACCGGCGCGAGGCGCGCCGGCATGCGCCGGCCCCCACGACGACGACCGCCACCGCGGCCCCCACCAGCCTGCTGCCCAGCGAGTTCGGCCCCGAACATCCACCGCGCGAAGGCCTGTAGAACATGCCCCCGAGATTGCTTCGCTCGCACCCCCGCGAGGGGGCCGTCGCCCGCTTGGCGTGGACCGGCGCGGGCTAGCCGATGGACTTCGACCTGCAGTGGCTGCTGATCGGCGTGCCCGCGGCGTTCGCGCTGGGCTGGATGGCCTCGCGATTCGACCTGCGGCAGTTGCGGCGCGAGCGTGAGGACGCCCCGCGCGCCTACTTCAAGGGCCTGAACCTGCTGCTCAACGAGCAGCCCGACAGCGCCATCGACGCCTTCATCCAGGCCGTGCAGGACGACCCCGACACGACCGAGCTGCACTTCGCTCTGGGCAACCTGTTCCGGCGCCGCGGCGAGTTCGAGCGCGCCGTGCGCGTGCACGAGCACCTGCTGGGCCGCAGCGACTTGTCCGCCGCAGATCACCTTCGCGCCCGGCGCGCGCTGGCGCAGGACCACATGAAGGCCGGCCTCTTCGACCGCGCCGAGGCCGCCTGGCAAGCACTGGAGGGCACGCCCTTCGATGCCGAAGCACGGCTGGCGCTGCTGTCGCTGTACGAACGCTCGCGCGACTGGCCGCGTGCCGCCGAGGTGGCGCGTCGGCTGGAAGGCGGCAGCGTCGGCTCCTTCGCCTCGCGCGTCGCCCACTACGAGTGCGAAATGGCCGAGGCCGCCGACGCTGCCGGCCAGCCGGCCGAAGCCGAGGCGGCGTTGCAGCGTGCGCGCGCCGCTGCGCCGCACGCCCCGCGCCCCTGCCTGCTGGCCGGGCAGCGCGCGCTGCGCCAGGGCGACCCCGCACGTGCGCTGGCCGCCTGGGACACACTGCGCCAGCACCACCCGGCGGCCTTCCTGCTGGTGGCGGCCGACTACGCGCAGGCTGCGCAGTCGGCCGGCCAGGGTGAGGCCGCTCACGCTGCACTGACGACGGCGCTGGCCGAACGTCCGGCGCTGGAGCTGATCGCGGCGCTCGAAACCCTCGAGGCCGCCGACGACCCGGCCCGCCTGCCCCGCCTGCTGGCGCATGTGCAGCACCAGCCCACGCTGGCCGGCGCCCAGCGCCTGCTGGCGCTGCCGCCGCAAGCCCTCTCCGACGACGCCTGGCAAGCCTTGCGCGCTGCGGTGGCACACAGCCGGGCACCGCTGCAGCGCTACCGCTGCGCCGCCTGCGGTTTCGAGGCCCAGCACTACTTCTGGCAGTGCCCGGGTTGCCTGAGCTGGGACAGCTACCCGCCGCAGCGCCAGGAGGCGCTGTGAGCCCCCAGGGCCACTGACTTTCGCCACCGCCCACGCGGGCCGGCCGGGCCGGTGTCGCGCCAGGCGGTGTTCAGGCTGCGAGCTGGGTTTCCAACAGCGCCAGCACGTCCCTGGCGCCCGGCACCTGGGACTTGCCGCCGATGCTGGCCACTCGGCCCGGCCCGGTGATGCCGGCCAGGCCGGGGTCGTGGTCGCAGTAGATGCCCAGCGTGGGCCGGCCCAGGGCAGCGGCGAGGTGGGTGAAGCCGGTGTCCAGCCCCACCACCTGGTGCGCGCCGGCCAGCACTGCCGCCATCTCGCCAACACGCAGGAAGGGCGGCACGTCACCTTCGCAACTGGCGGCGATGCGCTCGGCCAGCGTCTGCTCTTCGTTGCGGCCCCACAGCACGACCGGCATCCAGCCCTTCTCGAGCAGCCGGCGGCCTACCGCCACCCAATGGCGCTCGGGCCACAGCTTCTCGCGCCGGCTGGCGTTGGGGATGAGCACGGCATACGCGGCCCGCGGTGTCCAGGTGGGTGCCGGAGCGCGCAGGCCGAAGTCGAGCGGACCCGCCACCTCGTAACCCAGGTGCGCGGCGGCCAGCAGCCGGCAGCGCTGCACGGCCTGCAGGTCCACCGACACCGCGGCCTTGTGCTTGTAGAACCAGGCGGCCGCCGGCTCGCGCGCGCTGGCGCCGTCGTAGCCCAGCACCGGTGCGCCGGCCTGGCGCGCCCAGAGTGCGCTCTTCAGCAGGCCTTGCAGGTCGAGCACGCCGTCGTAACCGCCACTGCGCAGTTCGTCGCGCAGGCGCCCCATGGCACGCCAGGTGGCCGCATCGTGCAGCTGCGTGCGCCACTTGCGCCAGCTCATCGTCAGCACACGGCGCACGCCTGGGTGCATCTGCGGGATGGCCGCGAATGGCGACTCCACCAGCCAGTCGATCTCGGCATCCGGGTGACGGCGCAGGATGTCGCCCACCACCGGCAGCGCGTGCACCACGTCGCCCATCGACGAGGTCTTGACGATGAGCAGGCGCACTACCGGGCCTGCGCTTCTTTGACGAGTTCGGGGTTGAGGCGCGGGTCGTTGTACATCTTGAACTGGCGATAGACCTTGAAAACGGCGCGGCCGGCCGCCGCGTCGCGCAGCAGTTCGTCGAGGCAACCGGCGAGATCGCTGCGCTGCTGCAGCAGGCGTTCGAGCTTGACGCGGCTGGCCGCGCGATGGGCGTCGTCGACGTCGCGGCGTTCGGTCTGGGCGCGCATCGCATGCACCTTGAGCGCCATGATCGACAGCCGGTCGATCATGCTGCCAGCGGTCTCGCTGTTCAGCCGGGCGCCGGCGGGCACCCGCGACACCGGCGCGTCGGTGCGTGCCGATTCGGCATCGACCAGCCCCAGCGTGATGAGCAGGATCTCGTCGATGCGCTCGGTGGCGTCGTTGCGCGCCTGGTTGTGGCCGTCGATGGCGCGCTTGTTCGCAGCGATGTCTTCGGCCGCCACCGTGGTGCGCCGCGCCAGGTCTTCTTCGGCCCAGAGCTGGCTGTTGCGGCGGTGGTTGGTCTGCACCCAGTGCCAGAAGTCCGACGCCGGCGTCTCTGCGGGCACCCTGTCCGGCCAGCCCGGCAGGGCCAGCAGGCGGTCGTGAAGGGCCAGCACGTCAGCGGCGGCCGGCAGGGCAAGGGGTGCGAGGGTCATCTTGGGGTCGCTGGCAGAATCGAATTCCATTATGTGCCGTCCATGCCCAGCCCACGCCGCCCCCTGATCGTCCGCCTGCGCAACTGGGTCGGCGACGTCACGCTGGGCGTGCCGCTGCTGCAACGCCTGGCCGACGAAGGCCACGACCTGCACCTGGTGGGCAAGGGCTGGGCACGCGACCTGCTGGCCGGGCATGGCTGGCCCGTGCACGTGCTGCCCAAGACCTGGCGCGAACGCGTGGCGCTGCTGCGCCGGCTGAAGCGGGCGACCGCGGGCGCCAGCGGCGGGCACGGCCGGCCGCTGGATGCCCTGTGCCTGCCCTACTCGTTTTCCAGCGCGCTGGAGTTCCGTCTCGCGGGCCTGCGTGCGCTGGGCCACGCCTACGAGGGCCGCGGGCTGCTGTTGGCGCGCGCCGTGCCGCGGCCGCAGGGCGTGCACGAGCTGCAGGTCTACTGGGCGCTGGGCGACGTATTGCTGGGCCGCGAGGCGCCACCACCCGAGCGCATAGCGCTGCGCGTAAGCGCGGCGCACCGCGAACAGGCGCAGGCGCTGCGCGCCGCGCACGGCATCGAACCCGGCTGCATCGTCATCTGCCCGTTTGCCGGCGGCACCTGGGCCAAGCAGGACAAGACCTGGCCCGGCTTCGCCGCGTTTGCCGCGCAGGTGCTGCCGGGCTTTGGGCGCAGCGTCGTGATCTGCCCCGGGCCGGGCGAGGAGGACATCGCGCGCACGCATTTCGCCAGTGCGCGGCGGCTGCCCGGCGTCGGCCTGGGCGCTTATGCCGCGCTGCTGCAGGACGCGGCGGTGATGGTCTCCAACGACACCGGCCCCGGCCACATCGCCGCGGCCGTCGGCACGCCGCTGGTGTCGGTGCTGGGCCCCAGCGACCCGGCCCTGTGGCGCGCCTGGGGCCCCAGCGTGCGGGTGCTGCAAGGGGCTGGCGGCTGGCCCGCGGACCAGGCGGTGCAGGCCGCCGTGGCTGCAGCGCTGAAACGGCGCTGAGCGGCCGCTGAAGGCGCCGGCTGCGCGCCGCGGCGCCGCGCCGGCCACCTTCCGGGGGTGTCGAAGATGCCCCGAACAGGGGCCCCCGCCTTGCCCCGCCGCGGGGGAATGACGCCATGGGTGCCGCTGCGAAGAATGCGTTCCAGCCCGAAGCCACAGACCCACCGGGTCGGCGTCAGGGCCCCTTCGCAACGCAACCCAGACTGATTGGAGAACCACCATGATCCGCAACTTCTTCGCCATCCTGCTGGCCGCCTTCGCACTCAGCGCCTTCGCCGCCGTCGATGCCAACGACGCCAGCCGCGCCGACCTCGAGACCGTCAAGGGCATAGGCCCCGGCCTGTCGGCCAAGATTCTCGACGCCCGCAAGGCCGGCGGCTTCAAGGACTGGGGCGACCTCGTCGAACGTGTCGGCGGCATCGGCGCCGGCAACGCGGCCAAGCTGTCCAAGGGCGGCCTGACCGTGGGCGGCTCGGCCTTCGACGCCAAGTCCGTCGCCGCGGCGGCGCCGGCCAAGGAGGGCAAGAAATCGAAGAAGGCCGAGAAGGCGGAGAAGGCCGCCAGGACCGAGAAGCCCGCGGCCTGAGCCTCAGGGCAGCATGAGGTCGGGCTCGCCGGCGTCGCCGCGCCGACGCCCGGCCACCATCGTGTCCCAGGCGAAAAAACGCAGCACTTCGTCGCGCCGGGCGTGCGTGTCAGCCTCGCCCAGCGCCATCAGTTCCTGCGTGTACGGCGCCTCGAACAGAAGGTAGCTGGCAAGTGCCGCCCCGCGCACCTGCCCCCCCGTGCCACCCACGCCCACGCCACGCAGCAGCGCGCGCACCGGCGCCGGCAAGGCGCCCAGGTGCCGCGCGGCGATGTCGTCGAGGCGCTGCGACGGCGAGATGACCAGCGCCTCCAGAGGCCGCAGCGGCGTGTCGGCCAGCGCCGAATCGGGCAGCAGGGCCAGCGTGCGGTTGATGCGCTTCATGCGCTCGACGTCCACCGCCAGCGCATCCAGAAAGATGCTCGACATCGCATGGCCGGCGATCTGCGCCAGGTTCGGATACTCATCGGTGTCGGCGTGCCCGTCCCTGGCCTCCTGCGTGCGGCCGACACCGACGATGAACAGGCGCTGGGCCCCCAGGTGCACGGCGGGCGAGAGCGGCGCCGTCTGGCGCATCGAGCCGTCGCCGAACCAGCTGCCGCGCGTCGCATCCCCTTCGACGGCGATGCGTTTGGCAGGGAACACGAACGGTATGGCCGACGAAGCCAGCAGATGGTCGTGCGTCAGCCGCCCCGACACCGACACGCGCTGCGATCGTTCCCAGGGCACGATGGGGTGCGCGGCGTCGAAGAAGGTGTAGTGTTCGCCGCTGGTGTAGCTCGACGCCGTGACGGCCAGCGCATGCAGGTGGCCCTGCTCCAGCATCAGCGGCAGGCGGTGCAGGGGCACCAGGCGATGCAGCAGTTCGGCCAGCGGCGCGTTGTCGAGCAGCGAGCGGGGCCGCGCCCGCCGCCAGCGCGCGATGACCCAGCCGATGGACATCATCGTGAGCCACTGCGCGCCGGTGCGTATGACGCCCAGCGAATCGGTGCGATAGACCTGCTCGGCGCGAAAGTGCTGCCAGACCCGGCCGACCACCTCGACGGCCGCCTCGAAGCGGTCGGCATTGCAGGCCAGGGCCGCGGCGTTGATGGCCCCGGCCGAGGTGCCGCAGATGACGCCGAACGGCGAACGCATCCGCGCCACCGGCCCCAGCGCGTCGCGCCGGATGCGCACCAGGGCGCGCAGCACGCCGACCTGGTAGGCGGCGCGGGCGCCGCCGCCGCTGAGCACCAGCGCCGTCAGGGGGGTTTCGTGCATGCCCGCGACTCTAGCGCCGCATTCGGGCCGCGATGGCCCGGGCAAACGTCATTGCCAGCCGCCGCCGCGCGTGGGCGGCGGCGGCAGAACCTCAGTCCCGCTTGTCGTGGCCCTTGCCGTGGCCCTTGCCCTGGCCGTGGTCGTCGCGCCGGTCGTCACGCCGGTCATCACGCCGGTCGTGACCCTTGACCTTGCGCTCGTACCAGTCGTCCCTGACGAAGTAAACCGGCACGCCGCAGGCGCCGTACTCGCGGCAGTGCCTCTTCCAGTTCTGGCGGTGGCCAGGCGGCACCCACAGATAGACCGGCTCGGGCCGCGCCACGACCACGGCCGGGCGCTGGATGATCACCGGCTGCGCCACCACCACCTGGGGCTGCGGGAAGCGGCCGATGTCGATGCGGCCGTAGACGCCGGGCTCGCTGATCTGTATGGACACGCCGACCTCGGCGGCGAACGCCGGCGCGGCAGCGGCAAGGAAGGCGGCGCAGATCAGTTTCTTCATCGGATTCACCTCGGGTTGTCGGACACTGCATTGAACGCGCGAACGGCCGCCCCGGATGTCAGGCAAGGCCCGCCTTTTCATTCATACACAATTGCCGCCGCGCCGCCCTGGGCGATGCTGCGCCAGCGGCCCAGCGCTTCGTCGCAGGGCCAGAAGCGGGCGTCGTCGCCGAGGTCGATCTCGGCCGCCGCGTCGGCGCGCTGCAGGCGCAGGCGTATGGGCAGGCCCTGCACCAGCGCACCGAACTCACTCTCGACCCGACGCGCCGGCCACAGCCGCAGCACGTCGGCCACCGGCGGCGGCGTGCCGTTGACGGCCACCCAGAGGTAACGGCCAAAACGGGCGCGTGCCGCCGCCAGGTCCCACACCGCGGTCACGTTCAGCCGCAGCCCGCCCGTGAAGCGGTCGGGCTGCAGCTTGCCCTGCACGATGAGCAGCTGGTCCTCGGCCATGAGGTCGCGGCGCTCGGCGAAGATCTCGTCGGGCGCCACGGCCTCGATGGCCTCGGAGCCGTCGTCGAGCTTGAACATCACGACACGCCCGCGCTGCCCGGTGATGGCGCGCGGGTCGGTCACGATGCCGGCCAGCACCTGCGGTTCGCGGCTGTCCACCAGTTCGGCCATGTCGCGGCGCACGAAGCGGCGCACCTCGTCCTTCCAGGCGTCGAACAGGTGGCCCGAGAGGTAGAAGCCCAGCGCCGTCTTCTCCTGCACCAGGCGCTCGCGGATGTCCCAGGGCGCCACGTGCACCAGCGCCGGCTCCTGCGTGCTGCTGCCGTGGCCGTCGCCCATGTCGAACAGGCCGCCCTGCAGCGCGTTGGCCTCCTGCGTCTCGGCCCACTCGAAGGCCAGGCCGACGCTGGCCAGCAGGCTGGCGCGGTCCCCATGCAGGAGGTCGAAGGCCCCGGCCTTGACCAGTGCCTCCACCGCGCGCTTGTTGACGGCCTTGCGGTCGACGCGGGCGCAGAAGTCGAACAGGCTGCGGAAGGGCCCGCCCCCCTCGCCCTCGTGCGAACCATGGCCCTCGCGCGCCGCGACGACGGCCTCGATGGCACCCTGCCCCGTGCCCTTCACGGCGCCCAGGCCGTAGCGCACGGTGCGGTCGTCGATGGGCTCGAAGCGGTGCACGCCGCGGTTGATGTCGGGCGCCTCGAAACCCACGCCGAAGAGCTTGGCGTCGGCCAGCAGCACCTTGAGCTTGTCGGTGTTGTCGGCTTCGATGGTCATGTTGGCGGCATAGAACTCCGCCGTGCAGTGCACCTTGATCCAGGCCGTGTGATAGGCCAGCAACGAGTAGGCCGCGGCGTGGCTCTTGTTGAAGCCGTAGCCCGCGAACTTCTCCATCAGGTCGAAGACCTCGTCGGCCTTCTCGGGGCCTATGCCCTTGGCCGCCGCGCCCTCGCGGAACAGGCCGCGGTACTTGGCCATTTCCTCGGGCTTCTTCTTGCCCATGGCGCGGCGCAGCAGGTCGGCGCCGCCGAGCGAGAAGCCGCCCATCACCTGCGCCGACTGCATCACCTGCTCCTGGTAGACGAAGATGCCGTAGGTCTCGTCGAGCACCGGGGCCAGCAGCGGGTGCGGGTAGACGATGGCTTCCTTGCCGTTCTTGCGCGCGCAGAAGCTGGGGATGTTCTCCATCGGCCCCGGCCGGAACATGGCGTTGAGCGCGATCAGGTCTTCCAGCCGCCCCGGCCGGGCCTCGCGCAGCATGCCCTGCATACCGCGGCTTTCGAACTGGAACACGGCTTCGGTCAGGCCGTCGGCAAAGAGCTTGTAGACGCGCGCGTCGTCCAGCGGCAGCGCCTCGTAGTTGAAGTCCTCGCGCCCCTTGCGGCGGGCACGGATGAAGTTCTTGGCGAGTTCCAGGATGGTCAGCGTGGCCAGCCCCAGGAAGTCGAACTTCACCAGCCCGATGGCCTCGACGTCGTCCTTGTCGTACTGGCTCACCGCGCTGTCGCTGCCGGGCTGCTGGTACAGCGGGCAGAAGTCGGTGATCTTGCCCGGCGCGATGAGCACGCCGCCGGCGTGCATGCCGACGTTGCGCACCAGACCTTCGACGCGCGTGGCCAGGCTCAGCAGCTCGGCCACCTCTTCCTCGGCGGCCTCGCGCTGCTCGAGTTCGGGCACCTCCTGGCGCACGTAGATCAGGCCCGGGTCGGGCCGCTCGGGCGGCAGCGGCAGCGGTGCCAGCGTGTAGGTCTTGCCGGGCAGCCCGGGCACCAGCTTGGCGACACTGTCGACATGGCCGTAGCCCATGCCCAGCACGCGCCCCACGTCGCGCAGCGCGGCCTTGCTGGCCATGGTGCCGAAGGTGGCGATCTGGCTCACCGCCTCGCGACCGTACTTGTCCTTGACGTACTCGATGACGCGGTCGCGGTTGGCCTGGCAGAAGTCGATGTCGAAGTCGGGCATCGACACCCGTTCGGGGTTCAGGAAGCGTTCGAACAGCAGCTTGTAGTACAGCGGGTCGAGGTCGGTGATGAAGAGCGCGTAGGCCACCAACGAACCGGCGCCCGAACCCCGCCCCGGCCCCACCGGGCAGCCGTTGTCCTTGGCCCAGACGATGAAGTCCGAGACGATGAGGAAGTAGCCCGGGAAGCCCATCTTGACGATGGTGTCGAGCTCGAACTCGAGCCGCTCGACGTAGCGCGGGCGCTCCTGGCCGCGCCGCGCCGCGTCCGGGAACAGCGCCGCCAGGCGCTTCTCGAGGCCCTCGTGCGAGGCCTGGCGGAAGTAGGCTTCGATGGGCATGCGCTGGCCCGGCTCGCCGCCTTCGACCAGCGGCGTGGGAAAGTCGGGCAGCTGCGGCTTGCCCAGCACCAGTTCCAGGTGGCAGCGCCGCGCGATCTCCAGCGTGTGGGCCAGCGCGCTGGGCAGGTCGGCAAAGAGCAGCTGCATCTCGGCCTGGGTCTTGAAGTACTGGTCGCGCGTGAAGCGCTTGATGCGCCGCGGGTTGGCCAGCGTCTCGCCCTCGGCGATGCACACGCGCGCCTCGTGGGCGTCGAAGTCCTCGGCGTGCAGGAACTGCACCGGGTGCGTGGCCACCAGCGGCAGCCGCAGCCTGGCCGCCAGCACGGCCGCGGCGCGCACGTGTTCGTCGTTGGTGGGCAGGCCGGCGCGCTGCACCTCGAGGTAGAAGCGCCCCGCGAAGACGCCCGCCAGCCGCCGCGCCGTGGCCGCTGCGCGATCGTCGTCGCCGGCCAGCAGCGCCAGGCCCACCGCGCCCATATCGGCGCCACTCAGCGCGATCAGGCCGCCGGCCAGTTCGTCCAGCCACTCCCACTTGATCCAGGCCTGCGCGCGCTGGGCGTTGCTCACCCAGCCGCGGGCGATCAGCTCGCACAGGTTGAGGTAGCCCTGGGTGTTCTGCACCAGCAGCAAGAGCCGGCTGGTCTGCTTCTCGGCGCCCGAAACGCCGGGCACCGGCTCCATGATGAGGTCGGCGCCGATCAGCGGCTGCACGCCGGCGCCACGGCAGGCACTGTAGAACTTGACGGCGCCGAAGAGGTTGTTGAGGTCGGTGATGGCCAGCGCCGGCTGGCCGTCGGCGCGTGCCGCGGCGGCGGCGGCGGCGATGCGCAGGGTGCCGTCGACGACGGCGTATTCGGTGTGGGTGCGCAGGTGGACGAAGCTCATCGCGGCATTCTAGAGAGCGGGCCTACGGGCTTGGCGGCACGCCCGCCTGCCTACAATGCCGGCGTGCCCGCGCCCGCCTTGCCCGCCACCGTCGTGAAGTCCCGCCGATGACGAATTGGGTGTTGCGCCTCGTCGGCGTGCTGCTGATGGCCACCGCCCTGGGCCTGGCGCTGTCGCGCGCGCCCGATCGCCCGGTGCAGACGCTGGTCGCCCGCTGGGCGCCGGCGCCGTCGGATTTCATCGAGGTCGGCGGCCAGGTCGTGCACCTGCGCGACGAGGGCCCGCGAGACGACCCGCTGCCGCTGGTGCTGATCCACGGCACCTCGGCCAGCCTGCACACCTGGGAAGGCTGGGTCAAGGCGCTGAAGGGCCAGCGGCGCGTCATCACCTTCGACCTGCCGGGCTTCGGCCTCACCGGGCCCTTTGCCGGCCGCTACACGCCCGACGACTACCGCGGCGACACCTATGCGCGCTTTGTCGTCGACCTGCTCGACACGCTCGAACTGCCGCGCGTGGCGCTGGGCGGCAATTCGCTGGGCGGCGAGGTGGCGTGGCGCACCGCCGTGCTGGCACCCGAGCGCGTGGCCAGCCTGGTGCTGGTCGATGCGCTGGGGCCGGCCTTCACACCCGAGGACATGCCGCTGGGCTTCATGATCGCGCGCGTGCCGGTGCTCAACCGCGTCAGCGAGTGGGTGCTGCCGAGATCGCTGGTGGCGCAGGGGCTGGCCAGCGTCTACGGCGACCCGGCCCGCGTGAGCAGCGAGCTGGTCGACCGCTACTTCGAACTCGCGCTGCGCGAAGGCAACCGGCGCGCGCTGGCGATGCGCATGCAGCACCTGGTGGTGGGCGAGGGTTTCGACAAGGTCGGCGCGCTGGCGCAGCCCACGCTCATCCTCTGGGGCGGGCGCGACAGGCTCATCCCGCCCGCGGTCGGGCGCCAGTTCAATCAGCGCATCGCCGGCAGCCAGTTCGTGGTCTTCGACACCCTGGGCCATGTGCCGCATGAAGAAGACCCGGCGCGCAGCGTGGTGCCGGTGAAGGCCTTTCTGGGCCTGAAGTAGCACCGGCGCCAGGGCGCCGACACAGCGCCCGGGCGCCGGGGTTCAGGCGCGGGCCGGGACGGTCAACGAGGCCGGGTCGAAGTTCGCGCCGCACAGCACCAGCGCCACGCGCTCGTGCGGCTGCGGTCGCACCACGCCGCAGGCCAGCGCCGCCAGGCCCAGCGCCGCGGCGGGCTCCACGGCCAGGCGCAGTTCGCGCCACAACGCCTGCTGCGCGGCGACGATGGCGGCATCGGGCACGAGGTGCGCCGCCGCCACCAGGCGCTGGCAGATCGGCCACGCGACGGCGCCGATGCGCCGCGCGCCCAGCGCGTCGGCAGCGACCCCGCTCACGGCCACGTCCACCGGCTCGCCGGCCTCGCGCGCGGCGTGCAGCGTCGGTGAACCCGTGGGCTCCAGCGCCTCGACCCGGGTGCGCCCTTCGAAACCTGCCGCCAGGCCGGCGACGAGGCCACCACCGCCGACGCTGACCAGCAGCCTGTCGGGCAGCCCGCCGGCCTGGGCCTCGATCTCGGCGGCCAGCGTGCCGGCGCCGGCCACCACCTCGGCCTGGTCGTAGGCGTGCATCAGCAAGGCGCCGCTGGCGGCCTGGCGCTGCAGGCAGGCCGCCAGCGCATCGGCATAGGCGGCGCCCTGCACCTGCACCGCCGCGCCCAGCGCCGCCAGCGCGGCGCGCTTGGCCGGCGTGCTGTTGCCGGGCAGAAAGACCTCGCAATGCACGCCCAGAGCCCGCGCGGCAGTGGCCACCGCGATGCCGGCATTGCCGCCCGAGGCCACCACCACGCCCGCAGCCGGGATGGGCTGCGCCAGCATGCGGTTGAACATGCCGCGCGCCTTGAAGCTGCCGCCACGCTGCAGGTGCTCGAGCTTCAGCCACAGTTCGGCGACATCGACGCCCAGCACCGCGCCGGGCAGGCGCAGCAAGGGCGTGCGCCACACGTGGCCCGCGATGCGCTGCGCCGCCGCGGCGATGTCGGCGGGCGACACCGGCAGGGCCGGGCCGCCGCCGCAGGCCGCCGTCGCGTCAAAGGTCGGCAGAGTGTTCACGCATCCACTGTAGCGGCTGTGCAGCGGCCACGGGTCTGCCTGCCTGCCGCTCACGCAGCGTTCGCCCCCGGCCCGCAAGGCGCCACCCGAAGTCGCTCAGGTATTGGCTCAAAGCACCGAAATGCCGGCTTCCTGCACCGTTCTTCTTCGAGACAGTCTGCAGCCCGACTTGCAAAGGCCTAAAGGTTTTCCGGCCCGAGACGAAAAAGGCTTCAACGCTCTCACGGAAGTGGGCGCGGGGTCCGGACCAACACAGGTCACGGGGTCTTGCCCGACTCGAGAAGGGCAGGAACTCCCGGTACCGATGACGGCCCGGGCGAGTTCCGGCGGTGCGTCGCCCTTGGGCGGCAAACCGGTGGAGTTGCAGGCAGGCACCGTGCTGAACGATGTCCCGACTGCGGAGCCTGCCAGGCATATGCCTGTGGTCATCAACCTTTGGAGCTATCCATGGCCCTCTCGATCAATACGAATGCCGTTTCCCTGAACGCCCAGCGCAACCTGGGCATGAGCCAGTCGTCCCTGTCCACCTCGATGCAACGGCTCTCCTCGGGCCTGCGTGTCAACAGTGCCAAGGACGATGCCGCCGGCCTGGCGATCGCCGAACGCATGAATTCGCAAGTGCGTGGCAACACCGTCGCCATCCGCAACGCCAACGACGCCATCTCGCTGGCGCAGACCGCCGAAGGCGCCATCGGCAAGGTGGGCGACATGATGCAGCGCATGCGTGAGCTGGCCGTGCAGTCGGCCAACGCCACCAACGGCACTGCAGACCGCATCAACCTGAACGAAGAGTTCTCGCAGCTGCAGGCCGAAATCACACGCACGGTGACGGACACGCGCTTCAACGGCAAACGAATCCTCGGCGCCGACGCCGGTACGCTGGACTTCCAGGTCGGCGCGAACAACGGCGACAAGATCGGCGTGGTGACCAACAACCTGAGCGCCACGGTGGCGGTCGGTGGCGACATCCTCGACGTCGCCAACTCCAACACCGCCCTGACGGCCTTGGACACCGCACTGTCGGCGATCAACACCGAGCGTGCGACCTACGGCGCCGTGCAGAACCGCTTCGATGCCGTGATCTCCACGCTGCAGGTCAGCGTCGAGAACGAAGCCGCCGCACGCGGCCGCATCATGGACGCCGACTTCGCGACGGAAACCGCCAACCTGTCGCGCAGCCAGATCCTGCAGCAGGCCGGCACGGCGATGGTGGCCCAGGCCAACCAGCTGCCGCAGATGGTGCTCAGCCTCATCCGCTGAAGACCCAGGCGCAGCGGGGCCCCGGCGGCCCCGCGCCAGACATCGACAGGGCCTGCGGGCCCTGTCGCGCTTTTCCGGGGCCCCGCGTGGCCCCGGCGTTCATTTGGCGGCCGAAACGCCCTCATATCCACCGACCGCTCCGGACAAGTCTGTCGAAAATGGAGTCAGCAGGCACATGAACTCTCCGGCCTGCGGGAGCCGGTTCCTTTGCACCGGATTGAGTTCAGCCCTCGCACGGAGAAACCGACGTGGCACAAACGATCAACACGAACCTGGTATCGCTGAATGCCCAGCGCAACCTGTCCATGTCCCAAGGCTCGTTGGCGACCTCGATGCAGAGGCTGTCTTCCGGCCTGCGCGTCAACTCCGCCAAGGACGACGCTGCCGGGCTGGCCATCGCCGACCGCATGCAGACGCAGGTACGCGGCATGAACGTCGCCATCCGCAACGCCAACGACGGCATTTCGCTGGCGCAGACGGCCGAAGGCGCCATCGGCAAGGTCGGCGACATGCTGCAGCGCATGCGTGAGCTGGCCGTGCAGTCCGCCAACGCCACCAACGGCCCGGCCGACCGGCAGAACCTCGACGCCGAGTACAAGCAGCTCAGCGACGAAATCAACCGCACGCTGGGCAACACGCGATTCAACGGCCTGGCCATCCTGGGTGCCAACTCGGGCGCGCAGACCTTCCAAGTCGGTGCCGATGCCGGCGACCAGATCATCATCACCACGGCCGATCTGGTGACGGGCCTCGCCAGCACGAACGTCGCCACCGGCGACCTGCTGGACGCCACCAACTCGACCACGGCACTCGGCAACATCGACGCCGCGCTGACCCTGGTCAACGGCGAGCGCGCGCAGTACGGCGCGACGCAGAACCGCTTCGAGGCCGTCATCGCCACGCTGCAGGTTGCGTCCGAGAACCAGTCGGCCGCACGCGGCCGCATCATGGACGCCGACTTCGCGATGGAAACCGCCAACCTGTCGCGCGCCCAGATCCTGCAGCAGGCCGGCACGGCGATGGTCGCGCAGGCCAACCAGTTGCCGCAGCAGGTGCTGCAGCTGCTGCAGCGCTGACGTCGTCCCCGACCGCGGGGGGCCGCAAAAAATCCCCCTAAAGTTGTCCGGGCAGGTGTCGAAAACGGCGGTGAATACCTGGAATTTCGACCTGCCCGTGGTGGCTGGCGTGGTTCCATCACCCTACGGAGATCCACACCATGGCCATCTCATCCGCCGGCATCGGCAGCGGCCTCGACGTCGGGAGCATCGTCAGCCGGCTCGTCGACATCGAACGGCAGCCCATCCGCCAGCTGCAAGGCGAAGCCACGCGCCTGCAGACGCAGATTTCCGCATTCGGACGGGTGCAGGGTTCCTTCTCGACGCTGCGTGACGCCGCGAGCAAGCTGACCCAGGCCAGCACCTGGAGCGCCAGCACCGCCACCTCCACCGACACCGCCTTGCTCGGCGCCACCGCCACCGGTGGGCTCAAGGGCAACTACAGCGTCGCCGTCTCGCGCCTGGCTGCGGCACAGACCCTGGCCACCACCGCCTTCGCCAGCGCCAGCACGTCGCTGGGCTCGGGCACCCTGCGCATCGAGCTCGGCGACTTCGACAGCGACCCGCCCGTGCCCAAGGCCGGCGCCACGGCGGTCGAGCTGACCATCGACCCGGCCAAGGCGTCGCTGACCGACATCCGCGACCAGATCAACGGCGCCGGCGCCGGCGTGGCGGCCAGCATCGTCAACGACGTCTCGGGCGCCCGCCTGGTGCTGCGCTCGGCGGCCTCGGGTGCAGAGAACGGCTTTCGCGTGCAGGTGATGATCGACGACGACGGCGATCTGAACGACGCCGGCGGCCTGTCGGCGCTGGGTTTCGATCCCAGTGCCGGCGGCGTCAGCCTCATGGGCCGCACGCAGACCGCCGCCAACGCGCTGGCCGTGATCAACGGCGTGAGCGTCGAATCGGCGTCGAACACGCTGGACGGCACCATCGAGGGCCTGACGCTGAACCTGCGCAAGCTCGGCCAGGCCGAAGTCGTCGTCGAGCCCGACACCGCGGCGCTGAAGAAATCGGTCGACGAATTCGTCAACGCCTACAACGAGAGCATCAAGCTGCTGCGCCAGCAGACCAGCTACGACCCCGCCACGCAGACGGCCGGCCCGCTGCAGGGCGACCGCTCGGGCAACACCATGCTGACCCAGCTGCGCGGCATCTTCACCGGCAGCGGCGGCATCAGCGCCAGCTACTCGCGCCTGGCCGACGTCGGTCTGAACCTCAACACCGACGGCACCATCAAGGTCAACGCCACCAAGCTGACCGCGGCACTGGCCAACGGGGCCGAGTTGAAGAAGCTCTTCTCCAACGTCGACACCGTGACCCCGGCCAATGAGGGCTTCGCCAACAAGCTGCAGGGCTGGCTCAACCAGTCGCTGAACAGCGACGGCCCCCTGGACAGCCGCACGCAGAGCCTGCAGGCGCGCAAGCGCAACAACGAGCAGGCACAGGCGCGCCTGGAAGACCGCGTCGCCCGCACCCAGTTGCGGCTGGAGCGCCAGTACAGCGCGCTGGACACGCGCATGGGCCAGCTCTCGGGCCTGGCCGGCTACGTCAGCCAGCAGATGAGCCTGCTGAACAACGGCAACAACTCGTGAGCGGCCCGCCGGCCGCTGCGGGTCGCCCGGCGCCCGCAGACGCCCCCGCCGTGCATGCACCGGGGGCGTTTTTCATCGTGGGTCTCGCAGCCTGCCCGTGCCGTGCGCGGGTCGTCTGAACAGACCCCTGAACCAAGCTCCGCACAGCTCAAGTCGGCGCCACGGGCACCGATAAAAACAGCATCCCGACGCTCACCCCAGGCCACCGCATGTTCGCTGCCTCGCTGTTCACCCCCCGCCGCGCTGCGCCCAACCGCGCCGCCGCCTACCAGTCCACCGCGCTGGAGATCCAGGTCGCCGGCGCCGATGCGCACCGGCTCGTGGCCCTGCTGTTCGAAGGCTTCGAGCAGGCCGCAGCAGAAGCCCAGGGCGCGCTGGCCAACGGCGACACCGAACTGAAGTGCCGCGCCCTGACCCGCGCCATCCGCATCGTCGACGAAGGCCTGCGCTCGCACCTCAACGTCGATGCCGGCGGCATCCTGGCGCGCGACCTGCTGGATCTCTACGGCTACGTGGTGCAGCGACTGACGCTGGCCAACGCGCGCAACGATGCCGAGCTGATTGCCGAGTGCCTGCGTCTGATGCAGCCCCTGCACGAAGCCTGGCTCGCGATCGGCCGCCGCGCTCCCTCCGCACGCTGAGATCTCCGGGAAACCCGCACATGGACGCGCAATTGCTCAGCTACTACGAGGCCATCGAACGCGCCAGCGTCGACATGCTCACTGCCGCGCGCGCGGGCAACTGGGACGAGGTCGTCAAGCTCGAGGGCGCCTGCGTACTGCTCATCAGCCGGCTCAAGAACGCGGCGCAGGAACCCGCGCCTGCCAGCGCGGCGGCGCCGCAGACCATGGAACTGGCCAAGGCCAAGTCGCGCATCATGCAGCGCATCCTGGTCAACGACGCCGAGATCCGGCACCTCGCCGAGCCCTGGCTGAAGGACCTGGACGACACGCTGTCGGGCCGTCGCGCCCAAAGCCTGCATTGACCACCCACCCGCCGTGGCGACTGCCATGTTCGACGACACCCGGCCGGCCGAGCTGGACAGCAGCGGCAGCAGCGACCCCTGGAGCGAGTTTCGCGTCGCCCAGCCCCAGGAGCGCCTGGAACTGCTGCGCGCGCTGCGCGACGGCGGCGTGCCGGTGGTGCTGAACACGCCCGACGGCACGTCGATGACGGTCACGCTGTGGACGCTGGACGCCGAACAGGGCCGCATCAACCTCAGCGTCGACGCCGCCGCGCCGCAACTGCAGCCGCTGGTCGAGGCCGACGAGACCGTGGCCGTGGCCTACCTGGAGAGCGTCAAGCTGCAGTTCGACCTGCAGGACTTCATGCTCGTGCACGGCACCGGCAGCAGCGCGCTGCAGTGCCGCCTGCCCGAGGAGATCTACCGCTTCCAGCGCCGCAACGCCTACCGCGTGCGTACACGCGGCAAGCACGGCCCGCAGGCGCGCTTTCGCCACCCGTCGATGCCGGAGATGCTGATCGAACTGCGCGTGCTCGACATCAGCATCGGCGGCTGCGCGCTGTGGCTGCCGCCCGACGTGCCGCCGCTGCAGGCCGGCACGCTGGTGGCCGAGGTGCACATCGAGCTCGACGCCGACACCCGCCTGACCTCTGCCGTCGGGCTGCAGCACGTGGCTGCGCAGGGGCCGTTCCACGGCAGCCCCGGCGGCAACGGCACGCAGGGCGTGCGCCTGGGTTGCGAATGGCGTGAACTGCCGCCGGCCGCCGAACGCGTGCTGCAGCGCTGGATAGACCGCACGCAGCGGCGCCGCCACCTGCTGACCCTGAGCTGATCGCCGCCCGGCGGCGACGCTCATGAACCCGCAGGTTCACACCTGCATGTTCATGATGTCGCTGTACGCCTGCGCGAGCCGGTTGCGCACCTGCAGCGTGGCCTGGAAGCCGATCTGCGACTTCTGCATCGCCATCATGGTGTCTTCCAGACTCACCGTCGGGTTGCCCAGGGTCAGCTCGCGCTGCAGCCGCCCGGCCTCGAACTGGCTCCGGCTCACTTCCTTGAGCGCCGTGTCCATCGCGGTGCGAAAGCCGCCGCCCGGCGCGCCGGTGGGGCCCTCGGTGCGCGGCATGCCGTCGGGGCGCAGGCCGGCCCGCGCCACCGCGGCGGCGAAGTCGAAGGGCTTGATGCGAAGGTCGTTCATGGCGCTGGCGTGGACGGGCGCAAGAGCCCATCCCACGCCGCCAATGTAGGGCCGGCGCGGCGCCGCGGAAGGCGCGATCAGGCGCGTCTTTGCCGGCCATCTCGCGCCAATGCCGGGCGCCACGGCATCGAACAATGGCCCCGTTCCCGGAGTTCGCGCACGCACCACATGGACAACACAGCCGTCACCCCCCTGCCCGCCAGGCTCATCCCCGCCGCTCCCGCTGCCACGGGCCTCGGCGCGCGCTGGCAGGCGCTGCCGGCACGCACGCAGATCGGCGCCATGTTCGGCGTCGCCGCGCTGCTGGCCGTGCTGGCCTTCATGACGCTGGGCGCCCGCGACTCGAACTACCGGCCGCTGTTCAGCAACCTCAGCGACAAGGAAGGCGGGCAGGTCATCGACCGCCTGACGCAGCTCAACGTGCCCTACCGCTTCACCGAGGGCGGCAGCGTGATCATGGTGCCCAGCAACCAGGTGCACCCGCTGCGCATGAAGCTGGCCGCCGCCGGGCTCAATGTCGGCAGCGGCAGCACCGCGCCGGGCTACGAGCTGCTGGACAAGAACAACTTCGGCCAGACCCAGGGCCAGGAACGCATGAAGATGCAGCGCGTCGCCGAGGGCGAGCTCATCACCACCATCCAGAGCCTGGAGTCGGTGAAGGCCGCGCGCGTACACCTGGCGCTGCCCAACCAGAACGGTTTCTTCCGCGAGCAGCAAAAGCCCAGCGCCAGCGTGGTGCTGACGCTGCACCCCGGCCGCACGCTGGAACGCAGCCAGGTCGCCGGCATCGTGCGCCTGGTCTCGGGCAGCGTGCCCGAGCTCACGCCCAAGTCGGTGAGCGTGGTCGACAGCACCGGGGCGCTGCTCAGCGGCCCGGGCGCCGACGACGGCGCCCAGGGCCTGGACTCGCAGCAGCTGCAGTACCGCCGCGAGCTCGAGGCCGGCCTGCACAAGCGCGTGCTGGCGCTGCTGGAGCCCGTGGTCGGCGCCGACAACGTGCGCGTCAGCATCACCGGCGACCTCGACTTCGCGCAGGTCATGCAGACCGCCGAGGCCTACCGCCCCAACCAGGGTGAAGACGGCAAGCCGGCGATCCGCGAGCAGCGCACCGAAGAAAGCAGCCAGCCCGGCAGCGCCACGCCGGCGGGCATCCCGGGCGCGCTGAGCAACCAGCCGCCGGTGGCCGCCACGGCCCCGATCAACGGCGCCAGCCAGGCGCTGCAGGGCACGCAGATTCCCGGTGGCGCCGGCGGCGGCGCGCAGCGCCGGGAGGCCGCCACGCGCTTCGAGGTCGACAAGACCGTCACCGTCACGCGCAACGCCATGGGCACGGTGCGCCGCCTCAGCGCCGCCGTGGTCGTCAACCACCGCAGCAGCGTCGACAACAAGGGCAAGGCAACGTCGGCGCCGTTGAGCGAGAAGGAAATCGAGCAACTCACCTCGCTGGTGCAGCAGGGTATAGGCTTCAATGCCGAGCGCGGCGACGTCGTCAAGATCGTCAACGCCCCCTTCCGCGTCGAGGCGCAGCCGCAGGCCGAGGCGGTGCCGCTGTGGCAGCAGCCCTGGCTGCTGGACCTGCTCAAGAGCGCCGCCGCGCCGCTGGCGCTGGCGCTGGTGGCGCTGGTGATCGTCAGCAAGCTCATCAAGCCGGCCATCACCGCCGTGCTGTCGCCGCCGCAGCCCGAGCCGGGCAGCCAGCTCGACGAGGTCGTGGCCGACGAGACGCCGCACCTGCCGGCGCCGCCGCTGATGCTGCCCAACGCCACCGAGAAGATCGAACAGGCCCGCGCGCTGGCCAAGGCCAACCCGGCCGCCGTGGCGAACATCGTGCGCGGCTGGGTCAACGGCGAAGCCGCCTGACCGGGCGCGGGAAGCGAAGACATGGCCAGCGCAGCAAACGAAGACCAAGGACTGGAGAACGCCGCCATCCTGCTCATGACCCTGGGCGAGGAGGACGCGGCCGAGGTCTTCAGGCATCTCGCGCCCAAGGAAGTGCAGCGCCTGGGCGAGACCATCGCGCGCATGAAGGCGGTGACGCGCGAGCGCGTCGACGAGGTGATGGACTGCTTCGGCGCGCTGGCCGCCAACGAGCACATGCTGGTGGCCGACAACAACGAGTACGTCAAGAGCGTGCTGCGCCGCGCGCTGGGCGACGACAAGGCCAACCTGCTGATAGACCGCATCCTGCAGGGCAGCGACGTCACCGGCATAGAGAGCCTGAAGTGGATGGACCCGATGTCGGTGGCCGAGCTGCTGCGCAACGAGCACCCGCAGATCGTCGCGGCCATCCTCGTGCATCTTGAATTCGACCAGGCCGCCGAGGTGCTGCGCCTGTTCACCGAACGCCAGCGCAACGAGGTCATGGTGCGCATCGCCACGCTCGACGGCATCCAGCCCATGGCGCTGCGCGACCTCAACGAGGTCATGAGCAAGGTGCTGGCCGGCGGCGACCGCAGCCGCAAGAGCAGCCTGGGCGGCGTGAAGACCGCGGCCGAGATCCTCAACATGCTGGGCACGGCGGTCGAGACCAGCGTGCTCGACTTCGTGCGCGAGGCCGACAACGACCTGGCGCAGAAGATCATGGACAACATGTTCACCTTCGACGACGTCGAGAAGATCGACGACAAGGGCATACAGGCGCTGATGAAGGAAGTGCAGTCCGACTCGCTGGTCATCGCACTGAAGGGTGCCACGCCGGCCCTGCGCGAGAAGATCTTCCGCAACATGAGCAGCCGCGCTGCCGAGACGCTGAAGGAAGACCTGGAGTCGCGCGGCCCGGTGCGGCTGTCCGAGGTCGAGGCCGAGCAGAAGGAGATGCTCAAGATCGTGCGCCGCTTGGTCGACGAGGGCCAGATCGTGCTGGCCGGTGGTGGCGACGAGGCCTTCGTCTAAATGGGCGCGCCGCCGAAAGGCCCCTTCTTCCGCAACGTGCCGCCGCCCACCGGCGGCAAGACGGGCTCGACCTACCAGCGCTTCATCCCGCGCGAAGAGCTGGGCGACTTCGCCAGCTGGCAGCCGGGCAGCCTGGGCGAGCCGCCTGCGAGCGCGCCCGCCGCCGCCGAGCCGACCTCGGCAGACTGGCAGGCGCGCATCGCCGCCGCACGCCAGGCCGGCTACCAGGACGGCTACCGCGACGGCCTGGTGGCGCTGGAGAACTTCAAGCAGGCGTTCGCGCAGCAGGCCACCTCGCAGATCGGCGCCCTGCTCGACAGCTTCGACGAGCAGCTCTCGGCGCTGGACGCCGAGATGGCCGGCGCGCTGGCGCGCAGCGCCGTGCTGCTGGCCCAGCAGGTGCTGCGTGCCGAGCTCGACTCGCACCCCGAAGTGGTGGCCCGCGTGGCCGCCGAAGCCGTCAACGCGGTGATGCTGAGCGCCCGCCACATCGCCGTGCACGTGCACCCGGCCGACCTGCCGCTGGTGAGCGAAGGCGCGGCCGACGCGCTGCAGGCGCGCGGCGCCCGCCTGCACGCCGACGCCGGCATCCGGCGCGGTGGCGTGCTGGTGCAGAGCGATGTCGGCGCGGTGGACGCGCGCATCGGCGTGCGCTGGGCGCAGGCGGCCGCGGCGCTGGGCTCGACGCTGGCGCTCGACGAGGATCCGGCATGAACGCGCCGGGCCGCTCCCCAGCGCTCACCCCGCAGCGCGCAGCGCACGGGGTGGTCCCGTGAACGCCATGGCCACGCCGCGCCCCGACGAGCTGCTGCGCTCGCGCCGCCAGCGCTGGCAGCGCTATCTCGACGACCTGCAGGGCTACGCCGCGCTGCAGCAGCCGCTGGAGACCGTGGGCACGCTGCTGCGTGTCACCGGCTTGGTGCTCGAAGCCGCCGGCGTGCGCGTGCCCGTGGGCAGCGTCTGCGAGGTGCATTGTCCGGGCCAGCCCGCGGTGCTGGCCGAGGTGGTGGGCTTCAACGGCGACCGCGCCTTCCTCATGCCCATGGGCGAACTGCACGGCCTGGCCAGCGGCGCGCGTGTCGTGCCGCGGCCGGCACCGGCCTCGCCGCCGCGCTGGGGCGCCGGGAACCACGCCTGGCGGCGCAGCGAAGACCGCGGCCTGCACCTGCCGATGGGCGCGGGGCTGCTCGGCCGCGTCGTCGATTCGCACGGCAAGCCGCTGGACCGCATGGGCCCGCTCGAAGGCGTGCACACCGAGCCGCTGGTGCGCCGCCCCATCAACGCCATGGACCGCGACCCCGTGCGCAGGCCGCTGGACACCGGCGTGCGTGCCATCAACGCGCTGCTCACCGTCGGCCGCGGCCAGCGCATCGGCCTGTTCGCCGGCACCGGCGTGGGCAAGAGCGTGCTGCTGGGCATGATGGCGCGCTACACCGAGGCCGACGTCATCGTCGTGGGCCTCATCGGCGAACGCGGCCGCGAGGTCAAGGAGTTCATCGAGGACATCCTCGAAGAGGAAGGCCGCGCGCGCAGCGTCGTCGTCGCCGCCCCCGCCGACGCGCCCCCGCTGCTGCGCATGCAGGGTGCCAGCTACGCCACGGCCATCGCCGAGCACTTCAGAGACCGCGGCCAGCACGTGCTGCTGCTGATGGACAGCCTGACACGCTACGCCATGGCGCAGCGCGAGATCGCGCTGGCCATCGGCGAGCCGCCGGCCACCAAGGGCTACCCGCCGAGCTGCTTTGCCAAGCTGCCGCAGCTGGTGGAACGCAGCGGCAACGGCCTTGCCGGCCAGGGCTCGATCACCGCCTTCTACACCGTGCTCAGCGAAGGCGACGATCCGCAGGACCCCATCGCCGACGCCGCGCGCGGCATCCTCGACGGCCACATCGTGCTCAGCCGCGAACTCGCCGAGAGCGGCCACTTTCCGGCCATCGACGTCGAGCGCTCGATCTCACGCGTGATGACGGCAGTGGCACCGCGCGATCACCTGCAGTCGGCGCGCCGCATGCGCCAGCTGCTGGCCAAGGTGAACAAGGCGCGCGACCTGATCCAGCTCGGCGCCTACCAGCCCGGGCACGACGCCGAGCTCGATCTGGCCGTCAAGCTGCAACCGCAGATGAACGCGCTGCTGCAGCAGGACATGCACGAAAGCGCCGCACTCGACATGTGCCGCGCCCAGCTCAACCACCTGATGGCAGCCTGACCCTGCCGCCCGCGCCCCCACCCGCCCGCCCGGAAGCCCACCCATGACCACCGCCCTGAACACCCTGCTCGAACACGCCGAGCGACAGCGCGACGAGACCCTGATCGCGCTGCTGCAGACCGAGGCCCTGCTGCGCAGCCTGGCCATGCAGGCCGAGCAGCTGCTGGCCTACCGCGACGAGTACCGCCAGCGCAACCCGGCGCTGGGCGGCCGCAGTGCCGGCATCGAGGCGCTGCGCTGCCACCAGGACTTCGTGCAGCGCCTGGATCAGGCCATGCAGCAGCAGGCGGGACAGGTGCAGGGCGCCGAGGCGCGCTGCGCCGTGCTGCGCGGCGAGCTGATGGCGCAGGAGCTGCGCGTGGCCTCGGTGCGCAAACTGATGGACCGGCGCGGCCAACAAGCCCGCGTGCATGCCGACAGGATGGAGCAGCGCCGCAGCGACGATGCGGCGCAGAACCAGTACCGCCGCCAGACCGACGCCGCGCAAGGCGGCGGCTGGCGCCTGGGCGCCGAGGCCGCGCCGGCGGCGCACTGACCGCCCCGCCGTCCCCTCCCGTCCGCCCAGCCCGGCCCCCTCGACCCGCCCCCGGAGCCCCGTCCATGTTCGCCACCGCCCTGCCCCCGGTTCAGCCCGCGCCCAGCGCGAAACCGACCCCTGCAGCACAAGCCCCCGGCAATGCCGACGGCCCCGACAGCTTTGCCCGCATGCTTGACGCCGCCGAGGCCCGCCGCCTGGCGCAGGCGCGCCAGCAGGCTCAGCCCGGCGCGGCCGACGGCGCCGCTGCCGCGACCGCCACGACACCGACGGCCAAACCGTCCAAAGCCAAGGCCACACAGGCCGAGCCCGACGCCGCCGCGGCCGACGCGCAGCGCACCGGCGCTGAGGCCGGCACGGAGCCCCGGGCCGAGGCCGGCGAGGGCCGACGGCTCGAAGCGACCGACCGCAGCGCTGTCGACGACACGCCGCTGGCCGATCTCGCGCCGGGCGCCGACGCTGCGGCGCTGCTGGCCGGGCTGGCCGCGCTGCCGCGGCCAGGCACGGCCGAAGCCGGCCCACGCGGCACCGGGGCGGCGGGCGCACGCGCCAGCCTGCCCACCGACGCCGAGGCGGCCGAGGCCCGCGCGGCCGACGAGCTGCGGCCCCTGCTCGCCGACGGCGCCAACGGTGCCGACAAAACGCGCGGCGTCGGCCGCCCCGGCGGCGCGACACCCGCCGGCCAAGGCGCCGCCGTCGACGACGGCGAGTTCGCACCACTGATGCGCAAGGCCCAGGCCATCGAAAGCGGTGCAGAACGTGCCGCCGACCTCGGCGCCCAGCGCCAGCAGGCCACGGCCCAGCCCGCCACCGAGGCCCGCGTCGCGGCGGCCGATGCCGCCGCCGCACCGGCCGCGCTGCTGGCCACCGCCGCCGCCACGGGCGTGGCAGGCCCGAGCGCGGGCGCCTCGCCGGCCGGGCCGGCGCGCGCCCAGCTGGCGGCCACGCCCGGCAGCCCCGAATTCGCCACTCAACTCGGCACCCAGCTCACCACCTTCGTGCGTGAAGGCGTGCAGCACGCCCGCCTGGAGCTGCACCCGCTCGAGCTCGGCCCGGTGACGGTGCAGATCGCGCTCGACGGCAGCCTGGCAAGAGTGAACCTCGCGGCCGAACTCGCCGGCACGCGGCAGGCGCTGGAACAGGCCATGCCGACACTGGCCAGCAGCCTGCGCGAGGCCGGGCTCACGCTCAGCGGCGGCGGCGTCTTCGAGCAGGCGAGCCAACCGCAGACCGACGGCGGCGCCACCGGCTCGCGCTCGCGCGGCGGCCGCGGCGAACGGGACGCCACGGCCAGCGTCGACGGGGGCGGCGCGCCCCTGGCTTCCCTGCCCGCACGCCGCCGCGGCGTCGTCGACCTCGTGGCCTGAGCCACACCGCGAGGCAGCGCTGGCCGCTTCGCGTGCCGCCGAAACACGCCGTGAAGAGCGGCTTTGGCCGCCCTTATCGACCCTTAGACGGCCGCCTGCGCTCTCAATAATTCCTGCAGCAGGTCGATCGATTGCGCCGCAACCGCGGGCGCACCGCCGAACCGGAAGCAGGAGAACCGCATGGCCAACACCGCCACCGCCGACACACCGGCGCCCGCCCAGGGCAAGAAGAAGCTCATCATCATGGTCGCCGTGGCCGTGCTCGTGCTGGCCGTCGGCGGCGTCGCCGCGATGATGCTGCTGAAGAAGAAGCCGGCCCAGGCCGAAGGCGAGGACGGCGACGCCGAAGTGGCCGCCGTGCAACGCGACCCCAAGGTCGTGCCGGTGTTCGTGCCGCTGGACCCGTTCACCGTGAACCTGGCCGACCGCGACGCCGAGCGCTACGCCCAGGTCGGCATCACGCTGGAGATCAGCGACCCCAAGGTCGGCGACCAGATCAAGTCCTTCATGCCGGCCATCCGCAACAACATCCTGATGGCCATCGCCGACCGCTCGGCGGCCGATCTGATCGACCGCAACGGCAAGCTGCAGCTGGCCGAGAAGGTGCGCAAGGAGGCCTCGCGGGCGCTGGGCTTGGAGATCGACGACGAAGAGGCCGCGGCCGACGAGGACGAGGCGCCGAAGTCCAAGAAGAAGAAAAAGAAAAAGGTCGCCCAGGTGCTGCCCATCAAGGCCGTCCACTTCTCGAACTTCATCATCCAGTGAACGTAGGCCCCCAAGCTCGCTTGCGCTCGCTGCCTGGCCGCTTGCAGGCGGCCAGGCGTTCGTCGGCCACTCGCCAGCGCGCAGGCGCTGGCTCGGCGCCGGCTCACCCCCCCAGGGGGGCCGTCCGCCGACGGACCGGCGGAGCCGGATCCGCGGCGGGAAGCTTGGTCGGCCAAATCATGTACCTCGGCTGAAATGAACCAGCAAATTCTTTCGCAAGACGAAGTCGACGCGCTGCTGCAGGGCATCACCGGCGAAAGCCAGAAGCTCGAGCAGGATGAGGCGCCGACGGCCGGCGTGCGCGACTACGACCTGGCGAGCCAGGAACGCATCGTCCGCGGCCGCATGCCGACGATGGAGGTCATCAACGAGCGCTTCGCCCGCAACATCCGCATCGGGCTCTTCAACTTCATCCGCAAGAGCCCCGAGGTGGCCATCGGCGGCATCAAGGTGCAGAAGTTCAGCGCCTTCCTGCGCGAGATCGTGGTGCCGACGAACTTCAACATCGTCAACGTCAAGCCGCTGCGCGGCAGCGGCCTCATCGTCTGCGACCCCAGCCTGGTGTTCGCCGTCATCGACTCGCTGTTCGGCGGCATCGGCAAGTTCCACACCCGCATCGAGGGTCGCGACTTCAGCCCCACCGAGCTGCGCGTCATCCTGCGCCTGATCGAGGTCATCACCGCCGAGTACAAGAAGGCCTGGACCGGCATCTACCCCGTCGAGCTGGAGTACCAGCGCAGCGAGATGCAGCCGCAGTTCGCCAGCATCGCCACGCCCAGCGAGATCGTCGTGGCCACCAGCTTCACGCTGGAGATCGGCGAGACCAGCGGCACGGTGCACTTCTGCATCCCCTACAGCACGCTGGAGCCGATACGCGACACGCTGTACAGCACCATCCAGGGCGACAGCGTCGAGCCCGACCGCCGCTGGGTCAACCTGCTCAAGCACCAGATCCAGGCCGCCGAGGTCGAGCTGGTGGCCGAGCTGGCGCATGCCGGCGCCACCGTCGAGCAGCTGCTGTCGTTCAAGCCCGGCGACTTCATCGAGCTCGACCTCGACCCGATGATCAAGGCCAAGGTCTCCGGCGTGCCCGTGTTCGACGCCCACTACGGCACCAGCAACAACCGCTACTCGATCAAGATCGATCGCCTGCTGACGGGCTCGAACCTGTCCTGGATTTCCGAGCAATGAAGCCCGCCCGCCCGACACCGGCGACGGCCCTGCGGCACGCCCCCGTTCTGGAGAACCCCAATGTCTGACACCGATCCCGCCATGTCCGAAGAGGACCGCATGGCCGCCGAGTGGGCCGCCGCGCTGTCCGAGACCAAGGGCGGCACCGAAGTGGCCAGCGAACTGGCCGGCCCCACCGAGACCGTGGCCCCGGCGCAGTTCACCAACTTCCAGTCCGCGCAGGCCATCACCACCGGCACCGGCAACGACATCAACATGATCCTGGACATCCCCGTCCAGCTGACCGTTGAACTGGGCCGCACGCGCATCCCGATCAAGCACATCCTGCAGTTGGCGCAGGGCTCGGTGGTGGAGCTCGAGACCCTGGCCGGCGAGCCCATGGACGTACTCGTCAACGGCTACCTCATCGCCCAGGGCGAGGTGGTGGTGGTCAACGACAAGTTCGGCATCCGCCTGACCGACATCGTGACGCCCAGCGAGCGCATGCGCCGGCTGTCCCGCTCGTCCTGAGGTCATCGTCGACACCATGCCCCTGAACTACGCCTCGCTGCTCTGGTTCGTCGCCATCGTGGCCGCGATCCCGGCCGTGCTGTGGCTGCTCAAGCGCACGCCCATCGCCGGTGGCGGCGGTGCCGCCGGCGCGCCGCGCCCGGTGGCGGTGCTGCCGCTGTCGGCGCAGCACAAGCTCGTCACCGTCGAAGTGGGCCAGGGCGAAGACCGGCTGTGGCTGGTGCTGGGCGTGTCGCCGCAAGGCATCCGCACCCTGCACACCATGGCCGCGCAGACGGTGCCGGCAGCGCCCGAGGGCACGGCACCGCAGCCCGCCGCCACCTTCGCGCAGTTGCTGACGCGGCTTCGCGGCGGCTCCGCCCCGGAAGGCCCCGATGCGCGCTGAACCCGCCGCCGCGCACCGTACACCGCGGCTGTTGGCCGCGGCCCTGCTGATGCTGCTGGCCGCGGGCAGCGCCTTCGCGCAGCAAGGCGGCAGCCTGCCGCTGGTCATCGGCCAGGGCCCGGGCGGCACCAGCTACTCGGTGCCCATCCAGACGCTGCTGTTCTTCACCGCGTTGAGCTTCCTGCCGGCGGTGCTGCTGCTGATGACGGCCTTCACGCGCATCGTCATCGTGCTCAGCCTGCTGCGCCAGGCGCTGGGCACGCAGGCCTCGCCGCCCAACCAGGTGATCGTCGGCCTGAGCCTGTTCCTCACCTTCTTCGTCATGGCGCCGACCTTCGACCAGGTCTACGAGAAGGCCTACGCCCCCTACGCCGCCGGCACGATGGCGGCGGACCAGGCGCTCAAGGAAGGTGTGGCGCCGCTGCGCACCTGGATGCTCAAGCAGACGCGCCAGAGCGACGTGCAGCTGTTCCGCAACCTGGCCAAGCTGCCCGACGACATGAAGGGCGAAGACGTGCCGCTGACGGTGCTGGTGCCGGCCTTCGTCACCAGCGAGCTGAAGAGCGCCTTCCAGATCGGCTTCATGATCTTCATCCCCTTCCTGGTGATCGACATGATCGTGGCCAGCGTGCTGATGAGCCTGGGCATGGTGATGCTGAGCCCGGTGCTGGTGGCCCTGCCCTTCAAGCTCATGCTCTTCGTGCTGGCCGACGGCTGGAACCTGCTGCTCGGCTCGCTGGCCGCCTCGTTTGCCACCTAGCCGGTAGGTCTGCATGGATACACAACAAGTCCTGAGCACGGGCCAGAACGGCCTGATGATGCTGCTGATGATCAGCGCGCCTGTGCTGCTGACGGTGCTGCTGGTGGGCCTGGTGGTCAGCATCTTCCAGGCTGCCACGCAGATCAACGAGGCCACGCTGAGCTTCGTACCCAAGGTGGTGGCCGCCGCCGCCGTGCTGGCCATCGCCGGGCCGTGGATGCTTGGCAGCCTGGTCGAGTTCATACGCGGCACCTTGACGGCCATCCCCAGCATGGTCGGCTGATGGCGGTGGTGATGCCGGAGGCGTTGGCGGCGGCGATGGCGGCGGGTCGATGATCAGCTTCACCGAAGCGCAGATCCTGGCCTGGATGACGCCGCTGCTGTGGCCCTTCCTGCGCGCGCTGGCGCTGTTCCAGGCGTTGCCGGTGCTTGGCGCGCGCACCGTGCCGATGCGCGTGCGCATCGGGCTCGCGGCCTTCCTGGCCATCGCCGCGCAAGAGAGCCTGCCGCCGCTGGCGCCCGCCGTGGCGGCGACGCCGCTGGACGCCGCGCAGGCCATGCTGCTGCTGGTGCTGCAGCAAGTGGTCATCGGCCTCAGCCTGGGCTTTGCGGTGCGGGTGGTCTTCGCGGCGGTCGAGTTCGCCGGCGAGATCATCGGCCTGCAGATGGGGCTGAACTTCGCCGGCTTCTTCGACCCGTTGTCGGCCAGCACCGCCACCGCCACCAGCCGGCTCTTCGGCACCATGGTGGCGTGGTTGTTCATCGTCATGAATGGTCACCTGCTGGTGATCGCGGCGCTGGTGCAGAGCTTTTCCGCCTTCCCCGTCGGCCCCGAGCCCTTTGCCTTCCTGCACCAGATGCAGCCGCAGCGCTGGGGCGCCGAGATCTTCGGCACCGGGCTGTGGATCGCGCTGCCGCTGGTGACCATGCTGCTGTTCATCAACCTGGTGCTGGGCACGATCTCGCGCGTCGCGCCGCAGATCAACATCTTCGCCATCGGCTTCCCGGTGACGCTGGGCGTGGGCCTGTTCGGCCTGGTGATGACGCTGCCGCTGATGCAGCAGCCGTTCACCATGGCGCTGGAGCGGCTGCTGGTGCAGTTCCGCTGAGATGGCCCGCTACAGCATCACCCTGGCCGTGATCGCGCGCGACGAGGCGCCGCGCATCGGCCGCCTGCTGGCCAGCGTGGCGCCCTGGGTCGACGAGATGCTGGTGCTGGACACCGGCTCGCTGGACGGCACCGCAGCCCGGGCGCGACGCCACGGCGCGCGCGTCGAGCACTTCACCTGGTGCGACGACTTCGCAGCGGCACGCAACGCCTCGCTGGCACTCGCAGCGGCCGACTGGCATGTCGTGCTCGACGCCGACGAGTGGCTGATCGATGGCGGCGAGGTGTTGCAAGCCCTGCGCGAGACCGCGCCCGGGTTCGTGGGCGCGCTGCATCTGCTCGACCAGGCCGACGCCGCCACCACGTCGCAGTTGTGGCTCAGCCGCGTGCTGCCGGGCAGCGTGCGTTACGCCGGCCGCGTGCACGAGCAGCCGCAGCATGGCCTGGCCGTGCGCCGGCTGGCGCTGCGCGTCGGACACGACGGCTACGGCGCCGAGCGGCGCGCCGCCAAGCGCGGCCGCAATCGCCGCCTGCTGCAGGCCGAACTGGCCCAGCGACCGGACGACGCCTACCTCTGGTACCAACTCGGCAAGGACTGCGCCGTCTACGACGAGCACGACGCGGCCGCCCACGCGCTGCAGCGCGCCGACGCGCTGTGCAGCGACCACCCGGCCTGGCGCCACGACCTCGCCACGCGGCTGCTCTTCAGCCTGAAGAAGACCGGCCGCCACGCCGAGGGCCTGGACTTCGCGCAGACCGGGCTCGACGCCCACGCCGGTTCGCCCGATTTCTTCTTTGCGCTGGGCGACCTGCTGCTCGACTGGGCCGCCGAAGCGCCGTCGCTGGCCGGCGAGGTGCTGCCGATGGCGCAACAGGCCTGGCAGCGCTGCCTGGAGATCGGCGAGCAACCCGGCCTCTCGGGGGCGGTGGCGGGCCGCGGCAGCTGGCTGGCAGCGCACAACCTGGCCGTCGTGCTGGCCGGTCTGGGCCACGCCGGCGAGGCCCAGGCGCTGCGCGCACGCCACCCGGCGCCGGCCTGACGGGTGCCGCTCCTCGGCACCCGCGGCCGACGCTGACCCATCGCAATGCCGCGCCACCGGCTTGCGCTAGGCTGTGCAGACGATGCCGCGACCGTTCACCAGGACTACTCTGCCGAGGCCCGGGAGCGGGAGGGCCTGCGGGCGCATTTCCGGCGACGCTGCGGCCGACCGCCGGGACGTGGCGAGGTCCGGCCTGCGCATTCTCGATTCGGCGGCATTGGCTGCCCTCGGAGGCCGTCGATGAAGGTCCAGTTTCTCGGCGCCGTCGACGGCGTCACCGGTTCGCGCCACCTGGTGCAGACCGAAGACCGCCGCATCCTGCTCGACTGCGGCCTGTTCCAGGGCTGGAAGCTGCACCGCGAACGCAACTGGGTCATGCCGGCCGAGCTGCGCGACGTCGACGCCGTGCTGCTGAGCCACGCCCACATCGACCACAGCGGCTGGCTGCCGGCGCTGGTGAAACACGGCTTCCGCGGCGCCATCCACGCCAGCCCCGCCACCTGCGCGCTGGCCGAGGTGATGCTGCTCGACAGCGCCCACCTGCAGGAAGAAGACGCGCGGCGCGCCAACCGCTACGGCTACAGCCGCCACGCCAAGGCGCTGCCGCTCTACACCAAGGCCGACGCGCAGCGCGCGCTGTCGCAGCTGGTGCCGCTGGAGCCCGGCCGCACACTCATGCTGGGCCGCAGCAAGGTCAGGCTGACGCCGGTGGGCCACCTGCTGGGCGCCTGCTCGGTGCTGGTGGACGACGGCGACGTGCGCCTGGCGTTCTCGGGCGACCTCGGCCGCGAACACGATCTGCTGATGCCGCCGCCCAAGCCGCCGCCGCCGGCCGACGTGATGCTCGTCGAATCGACCTACGGCAACCGCCTGCACCCCACCGAAGACAACGCGCCGCTGCTGGCAGAGGTCATCAGCCGCACGGTGCAGCGCGGCGGCTCGGTGCTGATGCCCTCGTTCGCGGTCGGCCGCGCACAGGCGCTGCTGCTGGTGCTGCAGCGGCTGAAGGCCGCGGGCGCGATACCGGCGCAGCTGCCGGTGTTCGTCGACAGCCCGATGGCCGTCGAGGCCACCGCGCTGTACCGCCGCTACGGCAGGCTGCTGCGCGTGCCGCCGCGCGAGCTCGAGTCGCTGTGCGACGGCGTGCGCATGGTCACGACGGTGCAGCAATCGGTGCGCCTGGCGGCGGCGCGCTACCCGGCGGTGATCATCTCGGCCAGCGGCATGGCCACCGGCGGGCGCGTGCTGCACCACCTCAAGGCGCGTGCGCCCGACGCCCGCAACAGCATCGTGCTGCCCGGCTTCCAGGTCGGCGGCAGCCGCGGCGCACGCCTGCTGGCTGGCGAGCCGGCGGTGAAGATCCACGGCGAGATGGTGCCCGTGCGCGCCGAGGTGCAGCAGCTGGCGGGCTTCTCGGCCCACGCCGACCGCGCCGGCCTGCTGGCCTGGCTGGCCAAGATGCAGCAAGCGCCCCGGCAGACCTTTGTCGTGCACGGCGAGCCCGACGCCGCCGACAGCCTGCGCGCGGCCATCCGCAACGAGCTGGGCTGGGAGGCACGCGTGCCGGCGCTGGGGGAGTGCGTGACGCTTTGAGGCACTGACGGGGGGGGCGGCGCCGTCAGGCGAAGACACCCTCGCGCAGCCACTTGGTGGCGACCCACTTCTCGCCCGCCGTCACCGGCGCGCCGCCGTGCAGCGTCTTGGTGCTGGCGTGGGCGCGGTCGTAGCTGAAGAACACCGCGTTGCCGCGCACCGGCGCCACTTCCAGCCCGACATCGGGGAAGGTGGTGGCGCCGCCGCCCTCGGGCGTGTTCAGGTACATCACCAGCGTGCCCACGCGCTGGCCGCCGCGCTTGAGGATGCTGGCCGTGCCGGCGTGCGCGGGGTCGAAGTAGTCGTGGTGCGGCTTGTACTCGGCACCGGGCCGGTAGCGCAGCACCTGCAGGCCCTCGCCGTGGTCCAGCGGCCAGTGCAGCAGCTCGGCAATGCGGGCCTCGATGGCCTGGATCAGCGGCGCTTCGCCGCGCTCGAAGAACATGCCGTCGCTGGTGCGTGCGGCATTGACCTCGCTGCCGCCGGTGTCGTTGTCGACAGTCTCCGAGCGCACCAGCCGCGGCGCGGCCAGCGCCATCAGCGCCTCGCACTCGGCGTCGCTGAGCAGCCCGCCGAAGACCACCACGCGCGGCAGGCCCATCGTGGTCAGCAGGCGCACGCGGTGGCCGTCGGACAGCAGCAACTCGCAGGCGCCACCCGCCGCCGGCTCGGGCACCGGCACCGCCGGCAGCAGCGGAACGACCGGTCGCGGGCCCAGTTCGTCCAGGCGCTGGCGCAGCGTCTCTTCCATCGCCTCCAGGGCCACGTCCTCGTCCCAGCCGCTGGTCTTCATCGCCGCCAGCACGTCGTCGGGGCGGCAGCCGGCCTCGGCCTGGGCGACGATCCAGCGTCGCAGGTCGTCGGTGACGATCTGGGTGGCAGTGCTCATGGCTCCATTCTGACGCAGGCCCCTTTGCGGCGTGGTCAACGCCCGGGCACGGCGCCCGGGCTTGCGGTTCAGGCCTGCGCTTCGGTGGGGCCGACGGCGCTGCGCCTGAACACCAGGCGGTTCGGCGCCGAGGCGGCGCGGTCGAGCGCGTAGCCGTCGGCATCGAAGGCCTCGAGCTGGCGCACGCTGCGCACGCGCTGCCGGATGGCGTGGCGCGCCATCAGCCCACGCGCCTTCTTGGCGAAAAAACTGATGATGCGCGGGCGGCCGTCGCGCACCTCCTCGAACACGCAATCGACGACGCGGGCGCGCAGCGCCGGGCGCAGCGCCGCGCGCGCGTATTCGACGGACGCCAGGTTCACCACCACCGGCGCGGCCGCGTCGGCCTGCAGGCGGTTGAGGTGCTCGGCCACCGTGTCGCCCCAGAAGGCATAGAGGTCCTTGCCCGACGGCGTGGCCAGCGCGGTACCCATCTCGAGCCGGTAGGGCTGCAGGCGGTCGAGCGGTCGCAATGCGCCGTAAAGCCCCGACAGGATCACGAGGTGGCGCTGCGCCCAGCCGAGGTCGGCCGTGGTCAGCGACTGGGCGTCCAGCCCGTCGTAGACGTCGCCGGCAAAGGCCAGCACCGCCGGCTTGCTGTTGGCCGGCGTGGCCTGCGGCTGCCAGGCGCGGTAACGCGCCACGTTGAGCGCGGCCAGCGTGTCCGACAGGTCCATCAGCCCGGCCACCTGGGCCGGCGTCTTGCGGCGCAGCACGGCGATGAGTTCGGCCGCGCGCGCGGCGTGTTCGGGCTCGGTGGCCTTGCGGCGCAGCGGCGCGGGCACCGGCGTGTCGTAGTCCAGGGTCTTGGCGGGGGAGAGCAGGAACAGCATGGGAGTTCGAGGTCTTCGGGTCTTCAGGTCTTCAGGTCTTCAGGTCGCGCGCGGCGCCCAGCGCGGCCTGCCAGGTGCGCAGCGGGATGTGGGTCTTCAGCCGGTGCAGCGCGCAGTCGATCAGCGCCGGGTGCAGTCCGTGGCCGACGCCGACGACGACGTCCAGCGTGGCGTCGCCCTGCAGTTCGCCCATCACGCGCAGCGCCTGCCGCGCACCGGCCACGGGCATCACGGGGTCGGCTTCACCATGGAAGAAATGCAGCGTGCTGTGCCGAGGCGCGGCCTGCGGCGGTGTGCCCAGGGCAGCACCGAAAGCCAGCACGCGGCCGGCGATGCCATCGTGCTGCAGCGCCAGCGCCAGCGCCAGCACGGCGCCGTGCCCGCAACCGCCCAGCGCCGTGGCCGGCGCGCCCACGCCCACGCGCTGCTGCTGCACGTGCACCCACTGCAGCAGGTCGGGCAGGACCGCGGGCGTTTCGGCCTCTGTCCACGGCGCATCGGGGGCCAGCACTGCCGCCTGCGCAAAGGCTGCACGCAGCGCCAGCGCCAGCGGCGCCATCGCCTGGGCGCGTTCTCCGCGCCCGTGCAGCAGCAGGATGAGTTGCTCGGCGTGGCCGCTCGCGGGCAGCCATTCGATGGTCGGTTGCATGCCCGGCATTGTCGCCGCGCGGGTGCGGCGGCGGCGCCGGGGGGCCCGGCCCCGCCAAGCCGTCAAGACATCGCGCCGGCGGGGCGATGTCGCTCACAATGCCGGCCGTGACCCGCTCCACATACCTTGGCCGCCAGGCCGTCACGGCTCCCGCCGCATCCGATTCTTCGGCCGTGGCGTCGGCCGCGGCGCCGGGTTCGGCGAGCGGGCCGGGCCTGGCCCGGCTGTGGCGCCGTGCCGCCACGGCGGCGTTGTTGCTGGCGGCGGCCGCCGGCAGCGGCGCCGCCGCGGCAAAGGCAGCGGCAGCGGCGCCGCTCACCGAACGCTGGCAGGCCTGGTCGGCCGACGGCTTCCAGCACATCACCAGTGCCGATGGCCTGCCCAACGAGGCGGCCACCGCGGTGGCCGAGGACGGCCAGGGCTTCATCTGGGCCGGCACCGTGGGCGGCGTCGCGCGCTGGGACGGCTACCGGCTGCGCGTGCACCGCTTCCAGCCCGGCCGCCCCGGCAGCCTGCCCGACAACGTGGTGCAGGTGATGCACCGTGATGCCGGCGGCCGGCTGTGGGTGGGCACCAGCGGCGGCGGGCTGGCGCGTTACGACGCCGCCAGCGAAAGCTTCGTCACGCTCGGCGTCGGGCCCGGCGGGCTGCACCACGTCAGCGTGCGCGCGCTGGCCGACGACGGCGCCGGCGGGCTGTGGGTGGGCACCGATGCGGGCCTCAACCATGTCGACGGCGCCAGCGGCCGCGTCAGCGGGCTGCCGGCCGGTGACGGCGCCAGCGCGCTGCGGGCCGACGAGCATGTGATGGCGCTGCTGCTCGACCGCCAGGGCCGGCTGTGGGCAGGCACGATCAAGGGCCTGTTCGTGCGGGCGCCCGGCAGCACGCGGTTCACTGCAGTGCCGCTGCGCGCGGCGGGCGCCCACAACCGCGTGCCGCAGCCCGAGAGCCTGCTGCAGGACAGCGAAGACCGCATCTGGGTCGGCACCAGCGACTCGGGTGCCTTCGTGCTCGATGCCAGTGGCGGCGGCGCGCGCGCGGTGGTGGAAACAGGCCGCGTCGCACCCGGCGCCCAGACGCTGACGACACGGCGCGCGATGACCGTGGTCGAGGCGCGGCCCGGCGAGGTGTGGATAGGCACGCTGGGTCAGGGCATCGTGGCGGTCGACGCGGCCACGCTGCGCACGCGGCGGCTCGCGCACCGCCCGCTCGCCCCGGCGAGCCTGCCCGACAACGCCGTGCGCGGCCTGCTGCGCGACAGCCGCGGCCTGGTGTGGGCGGCCACCCATGGTGGGCTGAGCCGCATCGACCCGCGCACCGCAGCCGTGCTGACGGTGAGCGGCACGCGCCCCGACCTGGCCATCGACGGCACGCGCGCCGACTACAGCGCGCTGCTGCCGCACAGCGACGGGCGCCTCTGGATGGGCACGCACGTCGACGGCGTCGAGATCGTCGATCCGCAGCGCAGCCAGGTTCAACTGATCCGCCCCGACGGCACGCGGCCCGACACGGCGCTGCCGCCCAACGTCATCATCAGCATGGCCGAGGACGAAGACGGCAGCGTGCTGATCGCCGGTTATCGCGGCCTTTACCGTGCCGCGCCCAGCGGCCGCAGCGTCAAGCGGGTGCACCTGCCGGGCCGCGCCGCCGACGCCGGCGTCGGCCCGATGGTGCGCGATGGCCGGCGCCTCTGGCTGGGCGGGATGCTCGACGGCCTGTGGCTGGTCGAACTGGACAGCGGTCGCGCCCGCGCCGTGCTCGCCGACCCGGTGCGCCAGCTCACCGACCGGCGCATCACGGCGCTGGCCCGCGGGCCCGACGGTGCCGTCTGGATAGGCACGCGCAACGGCCTGAACCGGCTGCAGCCGGCCAGCGGCGAGGTGCTGCGGCTGCCCGCCGGGCCGGTGGCCGAAGGCCGGCTCGCGGCCGGTTTCGTCACCGCGCTGCGCTTCGATGCCGGTGGCCGCCTGTGGGTGGGCACCTACGGCGGCGGCGTGCACCTGATGGAGGCCGGCCGTGACGGCGCGCCGCGCTTCCGCCAACTGGCGGTCGCCCAAGGCCTGCCCGACGACAACGTCAACGCCCTGGTCGAGGGCGAGGACGGGCAGCTCTGGGCCAGCACCGACGAGGGCCTGGCCCGCATCGACCCCGCGTCGATGCGCGCGCACGCGCTGCGTCGCGCCGACGGCCTGGTGTTCCAGTCCTACTGGGCCGGCGCGGCGGCGCGCACGGCCGCCGGTGAACTGGTCTTCGGCGCCTCGGGCGGCCTCACCGTGCTGCGGCCTGGGCTGATGCAGCGCTGGAGCCACCTGCCCCGCGTGGTAGTGACGGACATCCTCGTCGGCGGCCGCCGGCTGCGGCCGGGTGAAACGACGCAGGTGCAGGTGCCGGCCGACGCCAACAGCCTGACGGTGGAGTTCGCGGCGCTGGACTATTCGGCCCCCGAGCGCAACCGCTATGCCCACCGCCTGCTGGGCTTCGATGCCGACTGGGTGCCCGGCGATGCCCGACACCGCCAGGCCAGCTACAGCAACCTGCCGCCCGGCGACTACGTGCTGCAGGTGCTGGGCTCCAACCGCGAGGGCGTTTTCGGCGACGGCATGCTGGCGCTGCCGGTGCAGGTGCAGGCGGCGTGGCACCAGACGGCGCTGTTCCGCGTGGCCGCGGTGCTGGCGGCACTGGCGCTGCTGTACGCGGTGGTCCACCTGCGCACACGCACGCTGCAGAAGCGCCGGCGCGAGCTGCAGCGGCTGGTGGACGAGCGCACGACCTCGCTGCAGGCGGTGTCGCTGGCGCTGACCGAGAAGTCGCGTGCGCTCGAGGAGAAGTCGCGCGTGCTCGAGCGCGCCAGCATCAGCGACCCGCTGACCGGGCTGCACAACCGCCGCTTCCTCACCGAACACATCGAGGGCCTGCTCGCCGCCAGCCAGCGCCGCGCCGTCGACCGCCCGCAGCGCCCGGGCGAGCCGGTCGACACCGACACGCTGTTCTTCATGATCGACGTCGACCACTTCAAGCGTGTCAACGACGAGCTCGGCCATGCCGCGGGCGACGCCGTGCTGGTGCAGCTGGCGCAGCGGCTGCGGGTGGCGATGCGCGAGTCCGACAACCTGGTGCGCTGGGGCGGCGAGGAGTTCCTCGCGGTGGCGCACGACACCGACCGCGCGCGCGCCGACGAACTGGCCGAACGCATCCGTGCCAGCGTGGCCGACCACCCGTTCAGGCTGGCCGACGGGCGCAGGCTGTCCATGACCTGCTCGGTGGGCCATGCCTGCTGGCCCGTGCTGCCCAAGCACCCGCAGGCGCTGGACTGGCTGGGAGTGGTGGACCTGGCCGACATCGGCCTGATGGCCGCCAAGCGCCTGGGCCGCAACATCTGGGTCGGCCTGCACGGCACCGACCGCACGCCGCCGGCCGAGCTGGCGTCGCTGGCCCGCCGCACGCCCCGCCAGGCGGTGGCGCGCGGCGAGTTGCGCGTGAGCAGCAGCACGTCGGTGGGGGCTGTGGCCGAGGCGCTGCAGCCGCACTGACCGCACGCCGGCGACACGGGCCGCGATGCGGCCGGCCAGCGCCAGCGCCGCTCAGCGGAAGTTGCGGCTGGCCGGTGCCAGCCCCTGCAGCAGCACGGTGTGGTCGACCAGCGTGCGCGCCACCAGGTGGTGCACCTCGTGGCCCGGCTCGCCCTGGCTCTGCCAGATGCCGTAGACGGTGAGCAGCGAACTGCCCAGCAAGGCGCGGCGGAACTGCTCGGCCACCTGCGGCCAGACGATGACGTTGACGGCACCGCTCTCGTCTTCCAGCGTCACGAAGACCACGCCCTTGGCCGTCTCGGGCCGCTGGCGGTGGGTGACGATGCCGCTGGCACGTGCCAGCCGGCCGTGCGGGAAGTGCTGCAGCACGGCCGCCGGCAGCACCTTGAAGGCCGCCAGCTGCCTGCGCAGCAGCGCCACCGGGTGCTGGGTGAGGCTGAGGCCCAGGCGGCGGTAGTCGGCCAGCACGGTGGCGGCGGCGTCGGGCGCGGCCAGGGCCGCCGCAGCCTCGTGCGTGCGCGTACCGCGCAGCAGCGCGGTGGCCCGCGTGTCGACGCCGGCCACGGCCCACGCGGCCTGGTGGCGGTGGCCGGCCAGGTGCTGCAAGGCATCGGCTTGGGCCAGCAGGCCGAGTTCGTGCGCGTCGAGCGCGGCGCGGCGTGCCAGGTCTTCGGCGCTCGTGAAGGGCGCTTCGGCGCGCGCGGCCACCAGGCGCTCGGCGGCGTCCTGCTCGAAGCCGCTGATGCGGCTGAAACCCAGGCGCACGGGCCACAGCGCGGCATCGCCCTGGCCTTCCAGCACGCTGTGCCACTGGCTGCGCAGCACGTCCGCCGGCAGCACCTGCACGCCGTGCTCCTTCGCGTCGCGCACCAGTTGCGCCGGCGCATAGAAGCCCATCGGCTGGCTGTTCAGCAGCGCGGCCAGGAAGGCGTCGGGGTGGTGGCACTTGAGCCAGGCGCTGGCGTAGACCAGCAGCGCAAAACTCGCGGCGTGGCTCTCGGGGAAGCCGTATTCGCCGAAACCCTCGATCTGCTTGAAGATGCGCTCGGCGTACTCGGGTTCGTAGCCCTTCTCGACCATGCGCCCCACCAGCCGCGCGTGGAAGGGCCCGAGGCCGCCCTTGCGCTTCCAGGCCGCCATGGCGCGGCGCAGCTGGTCGGCTTCGCCGGGCGTGAAGTCGGCGGCCAGGATCGCCAGCTGCATCACCTGCTCCTGGAAGATGGGCACGCCCAGCGTGCGGCTGAGCGCCTTGTCGACCTCGGCGCTGGGGTAATCGACCGGCTCTTCGCCGTTGCGCCGGCGCAGGTAGGGGTGGACCATGCCGCCCTGGATGGGCCCGGGGCGCACGATGGCGACCTCGATCACGAGGTCGTAGAAGGTCTTGGGGCGCAGCCGCGGCAGCATCGCCATCTGGGCCCGGCTCTCGACCTGGAAGGTGCCCACGCTGTCGCCGCGGCACAGCATGGCGTAGCTGGCGGCGTCTTCCTTCGGGATCTGGTGCAGGGCCATGGGCACGCCGCGCTTCTCGCCGACAAAGTCGAGCGCGCGTCGGATCGCGCTGAGCATGCCCAGGGCCAGGATGTCGACCTTGATCAGGCGCAGCGCGTCGAGGTCGTCCTTGTCCCACTGGATGACGCTGCGCCCGGGCATGCTGGCGTTTTCCACCGGCACCAGTTCGGCCAGCGTGTCGCGCGCGATGACAAAGCCGCCCGGGTGCTGCGAGAGGTGGCGCGGGAATCCGATCAGCTGTTGCGTCAGCTCCAACCACAGCCGCGTGATATGGGCTTCGGGGTCGAAGCCGTTTTCGCGCAGGCGTTCGGGGGCTATCCTGCGGCCGTGGCCGCCGCCGGGCCGCCCCAAGGCGGCCGCGTCCCCCTCGGGGGGCGACGCCGCAGGCGTCTCGGGGCCGGAATCCCACCAGTGCTGCGATTTCGACACGGCCTCGATGCGGTCGAGGTCGAGCCCGAGCGCGCGGCCGACGTCGCGCAGCGCGCTGCGTGGCCGGTAGCTGATGACCACGCCGGTGAGCGCGGCGCGGTGGCGGCCGTACTTGCGGTAGATGTACTGGATGACCTCTTCGCGGCGCTGGTGCTCGAAGTCGATGTCGATGTCGGGCGGCTCGTTGCGTTCGGCGCTGATGAAACGCTCGAACAGCAGCATGGTGTGCACCTCGGGGTCGACCGCCGTCACCTCCAGGCAGTAGCAGACGGCCGAGTTGGCGGCGCTGCCGCGGCCCTGGCACAGGATGCCCTGGCCGCGCGCCCATTGCACGATGTCGGCCACGGTAAGGAAGTAGGCCTCGTACTGCAGCTGGGCGATGAGCGCGAGTTCGTGCCCGAGCATCGCGCGCACGGCCGCCGGCACGCCGCCGGGATAGCGCCGCGCCGCGCCTTCTTCGGTCAGCACGCGCAGCCAGCTGGCGGGGGTGTGGCCGTCGGGCACGATCTCGCGCGGGTACTCGTACTTCAGCTCGGCGAGGCTGAAGGTGCAGCGGCCGGCCAGCACCAGCGTGTTGTCCAGCCACTCGCGGCGGTACAGGCGCGCCAGCCGCGTGCGCGGGCGCAGGTGGGCCTCGGCGTTGGGGTGCAGCGCGTGGCCGCAGGCGGCCACGGTGGTGCGCAGCCGCGTGGCCGTCAGCGCATCGTGCAGCGGCTTGCGCGAGCGGGCGTGCAGGCGCACGTCGCCGGCCGCGACGATGGGCAGGCCGGTGAGCGCGGCCACGCGCTGCGTGATGTGGGCCAGCAGCGCGTCGTGCGGGTGCATCAGCAGCGGCAGCGCCAGCGCGGCGCGGTCGCCGAACCAGGTCTTGAGCCACAGCGCCTGGGCGAAAAGCGCCTCGAAGGGGTCGGCCGGCGGCGCTGCGGCGGCGCCCGGTTGCGCCGCCGAGGACGCCGTCGGCGACGGCAACACCGCCGAGGCCACCAGCAGCGCCAGGCAGCCCGGCAGGCCGGCGAGCATGGGCGCCGCCGGCACGCGGCCTTCCAGGTCGGCCATCTCGGCGCGGTACTGGCCCTTGGGGGCACGGCGCCGGCAGACGCTGATCCACTGCACCAGGTTGCCGTAGCCCCGGCGCGACATGGCCAGCATCACCAGGCGAGGGCCGGTGGCGATGCGAGGCGGCGGCGCGGCATCTTCGGGGTGGGCGTCGCTGTCGTCTTCATCGCCCTGGTCTTCGCCTGCGCCCGCGCCCACGGCCGCCGTCCCGGGCGACGCGGGCGGCGACGGCGCCGGCCACGGCACGGTGGCCGGCCCGGGCGGGCCAACAGGCGGCGGCGCGGCATCACGTTGCAGCAGGAAATCGCTGCCGACCAGCAGCGGCAGGCCCAGCCGCGTGGCCTCCAGGTGGGCGCGCACGACACCGGCCAGCGAGCACTCGTCGGTGATGGCCAGCGCGGCATAACGCAGCGCCTGCGCGCGGGCGATCAGTTCCTCGGGGTGCGAGGCACCGTCGAGGAAGCTGAAGTTGCTGCGGCAGATCAGTTCGGCGTAGGCCGGAAGGCTGTGGCCGGCTGGGCCATCGGGGCGAGACACGGCAGGGCGTAGCAGGGTTCGGGTTCACGCGCGCGCGGCGGGCGGCTGGCCGGCATGTCGGGCAGGTCGAAACGCCGCGGGGCGATGGGGGCAGCGTCGGCCGCCGCAGCAGCCGCGCCGTGGGGCCCGGCGAAGGCACCGGGGGCCGGGCCGGCGCCGGGCGTCATGCTGTCGAGCGGGCTGCGCACGGCCCCGCCGCCCAGCCGCAGCACGTGCGTGTAGATCATGGTCGTGCTGACGTCGGCGTGGCCCAGCAGTTCCTGCACGGTGCGGATGTCGTAGCCGGCCTGCAGCAGGTGGGTGGCGAAGGAATGGCGCAAGGTGTGCGGCGACGCCGGCTTGTGGATGTGCGCCGCGTCGAGCGAGCGCTTGAAGGCACGCTGGAAGTTGCCTTCCAGGAAGTGGTGGCGGCGCTCGCCGGGGCCACGCGGGTCCATCGACAACTTGCCCTGCGGGAAGACCCAGTGCCAGGCCCAGGACAAGGCCGCCCGCGGGTACTTGCGCGCCAGCGCGTGCGGCACGTGCACGCCCTGCACATCCGCAGCGCGGTCGGCCGCCCAGACCTCGTGCGCCTGCGCCAGTTGGGCGCGCAAGGGCGCCTCGAGCGCGGCCGGCAGCATCACGACGCGGTCTTTGGTGCCCTTGCCTTCGCGCACGACGATGGCGCGGCGATCGAAGTCGATGTCCTTCACACGCAGCCGCAGACCTTCGAGCAGGCGCATGCCGGTGCCGTAGAGCAGCCGCCCGACGACACCATGCGGCATGCCCGAATGCAGCGCGTGCGCATCGAGATGGGCCAGCACGGCAGTCACCTCGGCCACCGACAGCACCACGGGCAGGCGCCTCTCGCCCTTCGGGCGGCCGATCTCGCCCATCCACGGCAGGTCCTGCCGCAGCACCTTCTGGTAGAGAAAGAGCAGCGCCGACAGCGCCTGCTGGTGCGTGGCCGGGGCGACTTGGCGGTCTTCGGCCAGCCAGGAGAGAAAGGCCTCGACCTCGGCATGCCCGAGATCGGCAGGATGACGCAGGCGATGAAAGCGCACGAAGGCACGCACCCAGTGCACGTAGGCGTCTTCGGTACGCAGGCTGTAGTGCAGGTAGCGGATCTGCTGGCGCAGGGCATCGAGCAGGCGGGGGCTGGCGGCAGGCGCGGCCAAGGACGACGGTGGCGCTTCGGCTGCATGGTGCATGGAACCCCCTGGACACGGAAAACTGTATGTTTATACAGTATCAGCATGTCCCCGCCTGAGCAAGCACCCGGCGGGCGAAAGTTTTCACGGCCTCATCGTGAACCTGATTCGTCGCCTGGATCCTGCATCGCGGCGAGCTGACCCTCAACAGTCGCGCCGCGCTTCTTCGCGTGCTGGGCGACGTGTTCGGATCGGTCGCGGCGATCATCGCCGGCATCGTCTTCGCCACCACCGACTGGGCGCCGATCGATCCGCTGCTTTCGCTTCTGGCGGCGACGCTGATACCCGCATCGGCGCTGCGGTGGCTGCGCGAAGTGCTGCATGTGCCGATGGAGGGCGTCCCGCTCAATGTCCGGTTCGATGCCGTCGGCCGCAACCTGGTCGCCCTGCCCGGCGTGCTGCGGACGCACGACCTGCACGTGTGGACGCTGTCACCCGGCAGCGTCGCGCTGTCGGGGCACTTCGAATGGCGCGATCGGCCGGCTGGCCGGAATTTCTCGCCCCCCGCGCGCCGGATCGTGGACGCGCACCACGCCATCCGGCACATCACCCGGCGGCCCAAAGCGCTGACGGCCCAGCCGCGGCTGCGCGGGCGCCACCCCCGGCAGTCCTGACCCGCGTTCTCCCATATTCACGCGCACCGCTTGCATTTTTGAATGCGAATGGTTATCGTTTGCATCATCTTACGCATAACAACCGCCGCAACCCGCGCCGATCACGCCACTTCATGCGCGCCGATATACCTGCCTCCACAGCCTGGCCATCGCTTCCGGTCGAACACGAATCGCGCACCTGCGCGCCGGGGAGCATCCGGACAGACCGTTTGTTCCAGGGCCGCCAGGAGATCCTGATCGACCACCAAGGCGAAACCTACCGGCTGCGCATCACCAAGAGCGGCAAGCTGATCCTGACCAAGTAGTCACCCGGCCCAGTTTCCGCAGCCACCGAAAGGAAGACCATGCATCCCGCCTCGCTTCTCGTTGCCGCCTTGGTCATGCTGGGCCGGCCCTTCACCCGCAACCGGATCACCGCCGCGATGCTGCTCGCCCGCGCAGCCCAGAGCTCCGAGTTGAGCCCTGCCGAGCGGGAGGCCTGCCTGAGCCTGGTCGACGAACTGGAACTGCGCAATGACGAAGCGTCGTTCGCGAACGCCTTCAACAAAGCGGCAGCCTTTTGATGTCGCCGTCGCGCGCCGGAACACAGCCCGACACGCAGCGCCTGCCCGCCGGCGTGCTGGCGGGGGTGGCGCTCGCGCATGCCGCCCTGTTGGCCGCGCTGCTCCAGATGCCCCGAGCCGCCGGGCTGATTTCGCTGCCGCGCCCCCTGATGGTGAGCCTGATCGAACCCGCGATCGAAGCGCCCCGGCCGGAACCCGTGCCTCAGCCGTCCCGACCGGTGGCCAAGCCGCTGCCGCCCGCGGCCGTGCTGGCGGCCGAGCGTCCGCTGCCCACGCCGCAGACGGTGATCGAGGCCCCCGAGCCGGCGCATGAACCCGTGCCGGAGAAGCTGCCCGCAACTGCACCGGTGGCGGTGATGCCCAGGCCCGCCGCGCCGCCGCCCACCGCTCCGCGTCCGGCGGATTACCTGAACAACCCCAGGCCGCCGTATCCGCCGCTATCGCGCCGCCTGGCCGAGCAGGGCACGGTTCGCCTCAGCATTCTGGTCAATCCGGACGGCAGCGTCGCACGGCTCGAACTGCTGAAGAGCAGCGGTCATCCACGCCTCGACCAATCGGCGATCGAAACCGTGCAATCCAGTTGGAAGTTCGAGCCGGCCCGCCAGGGTGGCAATCCGGTGGCCGCGTGGGTCATCGTGCCGATTCAGTTCACCCTCAGGAGTTAGGAGCCCATGTCGGCAGTTTCCATACCTCGCGCCAGCGCCGTTTGGGGTGCAGCGCCAGGCGCGAGGGACGCGGTTGGGTCATTCCGAACAGGCCGCGAGCAACAACGCAATGCGCCCCAAATGGCACTGGCCCTCCGGGTTGAGGCCAGAAGGCACGTCTGCGGTGTCGCGAGGTTTGCCAATGGACTGAGTACTGGTCACGCCCCGCTTCCAGCAACCATCGCTTTGCGGGCTCAACGCGAGGCCTGAAATCCACTGACATAGGCTGATATGGAAACCACCGCAACCCATACCCAATTGGGCTTGGCCCACTTCATCGCGCAGGCCGACGGCCTCGCGCACTTCCTGCTCGTCGTGCTGCTGGCGATGTCGGTCGTCACCTGGACGCTCATCGTCGTCAAGAGCCTTGGCAACTGGCGCATGAAAAAACATGCCCAGGCATTCCTGGCGCGCTTCTGGGACGCGCCCGGTCTTGCGGCGGTGGCCGACTACCTGCAGCGTAACGGGGTCAACGACCCGTTCTCGCACCTCACCCACCACGGGCTCAAGGCGGCCGAGCAGTATCGCAACAAGACCGGGCAGCGCCTGATCGAGTCGGGGTCGGAAGACGAATTCCTCACCCGCGCGCTGCGCCGCGCGATCGGCCAGGACACGGCGCGCCTCGAATACGGCCACACCATGCTGGCGTCGATCGCGTCGTCCGCGCCCTTCGTCGGCCTGTTCGGCACCGTGTGGGGCATCTACCACGCGCTGGTCAACATCGGCATGTCGGGCTCCGGCAGCCTCGACCAGGTCGCCGGTCCCGTCGGCGAGGCGCTGATCATGACCGCGCTGGGCCTCGCGGTCGCGATCCCCGCGGTACTCGCCTACAACTTCTTCAACCGCGCCAAGCGCCGGATGCTCACCGAGGCCGACGGCTTCGCGCATGACCTGTTCGCCTTCATGTCCACGGGCGTGCGCAACAACACCCGCATCCGCAGCGACGAGGCGCATGTCTACAGTGCGCCCGCGGCCAGGAGCGCATGATGGCCTTCGGCGGACTCACGAACGACAGCGGCGACGGCGACAACGCGGAGATCAACATGATCCCGCTGATCGACGTCATGCTGGTGCTGCTGGTCATCTTCATCATCACCGCGCCCATGATGACGCACGCGGTCAAGGTCGAGCTGCCGCAGGCCTCGAGCCGACCGAACGAGGTGAAACCGGAGACCATCAGTCTTTCGATCCAGGCCGACGGCTCGGTGTACTGGAATGCCCAAGCGGTCGATGCCGCCGCCTGGCAGTCGCGCATGGACGCCGCAGCGCAGCAGATTCCGCAGCCGGAAATCCACATCCGCGCCGATGGCGAACTGGCCTACAGACACGTTGCACGGATCATGGCCGACGCTGCGAAAGCAGGTCTCGGCAAACTGGGATTCGTCACCGATCCGCACACCCGATAGCACAGGTTTACGCATTGGACGCAGGCCGTCCACTTTCAACCAGCCAGCCAGCCGCATGCCTTGCGTCAAGCCAGCCAGATTCATCTGACTCAAGGAGCATCGAATGAACCGCATCCCCCGCAGTTTCGAACACCATGGCACGGCAAAGAAGATTCCCAAAACAAGGCTGGCTCTGGTTGTGGCGCTCGCCCTGATCTTCCCTTCTCTGGGTACCGCCGCCGAGGTCGAACTGCCGCGCATCGACGTGGTCGGCGAAGGCGGCGAAGCCATCGCCAAGCTGCCCGGTTCGGTCGCGATCATCACCGGGAAGAAACTGGAACTGACGCAGCCGCTGTCGGTCCAGGATGCGCTCAAGTCCGTCCCGGGCATCGTGGTGCGAGAGGAGGAAGGCTACGGCTTCATCCCCAACATCGGCATGCGCGGCCTCAACCCCAACCGCAGCCAGAAACTGCTGGTGCTGGAAGACGGCGTGCCCGTCGCACCCGGCCTGTTCCTGGCCAACGAGTCCTACTACAGCCCGCGCATCGAGCGCATGCAAAGCATCGAGGTGCTGAAGGGCGCAGCCGGGCTTCGCTACGGGCCCACCACCATCGGCGGCGTCATCAACTACAAGACCAAAGACCCCGAACAGGGCGCGAAGGTGACCGCCAAGGTCGGTTCGCGCGGCTATCGCTCGATCGGCCTCGACGCCGGCGGCAAGGCGCCGTCGGGCCAGACCATCGGCGGCATCAGCATAGTCAAGGCCGAAGGCGACGGCTTGCGCAACAACGCTTTCGCGATGACAGACATCATGGCCAAGGGCGGCATGGCCATCGGCGACAAGCAGTGGGTCGGTGTCAAGTTCACCCGCTACGACAACAAGGTCAACACCTCCTATGTCGGCCTGCGCCCCAACGAATTCCGCGACAACCCGACCAAGAATCCGGCGCCTAACGACTATTTCCTGACCGATCGCACTTCGTTCGACATCAACCATGAGCTCGAAATCAACGATTCCGTGAAGCTCAAGACCTTGCTGTATTGGAGCCAGTTCACCCGCGATTTTTGGCGCAGGGAAGTGCTGGCCCGCAGCGCCGACGGCACGACCTTCGTGCCCTGCGACGGCAGCGCCTATTGCATGAACGGCAACAATCGCACCTTCGAAATGATGGGCCTGGACACCCGCCTGCAAATCGACCACAACGGCTTGGGCATCAAGAACGAAGCCGAAATAGGCATCCGTCTGCACAGCGACAAGCTGAACAACACGAAGCTCCGCTCCAAGACCAATCCCAACGCGCGTTCCGGCGAGCTGACCACCGACGACACCCAGCGAGCGCAAGGGATCGCCTTTTACGGCCAGAACCGTTTCATCCTCAACGAACGTGTCGCGATCACGCCCGGCCTGCGCATCGAAACCTACGATCAGAGCCGCAAGGATGTGCTGACCGGTCTCTCCGGCAAGGCGAGCAACACCGAGGTGATGCCCGGCATCGGCGCGACCTGGCAGCTCGCACCGCAGGCGCAACTGTTTGCGGGCGCGTTCAAGGGTTTCTCGCCAGCGATGGTTGCCACCGCCATCAGCGGTTCCGGCGTCGATCAGAATCTGGACGCCGAGCGCTCGACAAACTTCGAAATCGGCGTGCGCGGGGCATCGGGACGGTTGAGCTACGAGGCGACCGCCTTCCGCATGGACTTCGGCAACCAGATCGTGCCGCAATCCGAATCGGGCGGCGTCGGCGCAACAGTGACCAACGCCGGCGCAACCCTGAACCAGGGGCTGGAAGGCGCGATCGGCTACGACCTCGGCGAAGGCTGGGGCGTGGACGCCAACGCCACCTGGGTGCGCACCGCCAAATTCAACGGCACCAAGATCGTCGGCGGCATCGACCGCAACGGCAATCGCCTGCCCTATGCGCCGGAGCTGACCGCGAATCTTTCCGTGAACTACCGCGTCGGCGGGCTGAAAGCCAGCCTCGGCGCCTATCGCGTCTCACGCCAGTTCGTCGATACGGAAAACACCGTCGCCGAAAACGCGGACGGCCGGCGCGGCGTGATCCCGGCCTACACCACCTTCGGCCTCAACGCGCACTACGCCGTCGACAAGCAGCTCAGCGTGTTCGGCACGGTGCGCAATCTCGCCGATAAGAAATACATCGCCAGCCGCAACCCGGACGGCATTTTCCCCGGGGCCGAACGCAATTTCGAAGTCGGTGCCAGCTACAAGTTCTGATGCTTGCCGTCAGGCCGATGCGCGCCGACGCCGTGAAGCGCGCCGACCCATCGAGTCCTGAAGCGCGAACGCCGCTGCAGTCAACGCCCCGCAACCGGGGCGTTTTTCATGTCAGTCGTCCACCGCGCCTGGCGCCACCCGCGACCCCCGAAGCAGGAACCCATGACCACACTTCCCGCCACGGAACCGGATTTGCCGGGCCGTTGGCGGACGGCCCCCTCGGGGGCTCCACTTCAGTACCGTTCGATCTCTCCTGCCGCGCCAGCCCGACTTGCGTGTCCCGTTCCCAAGGCGTACGGAGACTGCTTCCCGGCAAAGGAAAACCGTGCCGACGGGCACTTCTACCTGCACGACGGCACGCCACGGCGCATCTTCAAGGTTGGCTTCCTGGAGGAGTGAGGCCTTGGTGCCCTCGCCAAAGTCACACTCCGCCGCACAGGCTGGCCGCACCGCGGCGATACGGGAGCCAGCGACTTCATCGCCTGGTCACGTCCGGTGCAGAGCCGTCGCAACCCACTCGCGCTGGATGCCGCCCAACCCCTCGCTCAAATGCAGCACCAACGGCGGGCCACCCGGCCTGGTCTGGCGGTACGCGGTACAGTTTCGCGAGCCAGAGCCCGACGTCCTGCCGCTGGCGCCCCCTCGGCTCGAAAGTTGGCGTCACAGGGGAACCGCGGTTGATCTTCCAAGCCCTCGCAGATGCGGTCTTGCTGCTGCACTTCGGAGTCGTCCTCTTCGTGATCCTGGGGCTCCCGGTCGTTCTCGTCGGCAACAGGTTTGCCTGGCCTTGGGTGAACCACCTCTGGTGGCGACTGGCCCACCTGGCGGCGATAGTCGCAGTCGCCCTCCAGGCCTGGTTGGGCCAGTATTGCCCCCTCACGCTGCTTGAATCCTCGCTCCGTGAGCAAACGGGTCAAGTCGGGTATCAGCGCAGCTTCATCGAACACTGGCTTCACCGCGCCCTGTACTACGAGGCGCCACCGTGGCTCTTCACGCTGGTCTACACAGGCTTCGGGCTGCTCGTGGCCTGGGCATGGTGGCGCTTCCCGCCGCGGCGCAATCGCAGAGACAGCGCCTAACCTCTCGCTCAATGGGGGCGCCAACGGCGGGCCACCAGGCCCCGGCCTGTGGCACGCGGCGCATCATCACGGCCTGGGGCCTTGCGATGCACAGGTTGGCCAGCGCAGATTGGGCCTTCGCCCGGGTCCGGTTCTTGGCGATCTCGCGGCAGCTCGCCCTGCGGTAGGGCAACAGGTTCTTGATGACGTGGAACGGGTGTTAGACGTTGGCACGCACCTGGGCCTGGCGCCGCTCGAACCACTCGTACAGCGCCTTGGCTGGGCCCTCGCGCATCGCCTGGATCTGCCCGCGCTTCATGGCGATGCGCCAGTCGATGTCTTCGCGCAGCCGACCTTCGACTTGCGCCGCCTTGATCTCGTCTCGCTTTCTCGTCTCGCTTGTCCGGCCCGGCGTAACCGCTGTCGCCGCGAACCTGGCTCTCCTGTCGATGCAGCAGGTCGTGCGCGTGCGCCACGTCGGCCTCATGCGCCGCCGGGCAGACCACACTGTGGATCGGGTCCGACTCGGCGTTTACGCCCGACTGCATCTTCATGCCGATATGCCACGGGTTGCCCTTCTTGGTCTGGGGCATCTCGCGGCCGCGCATGCCGTTGCCCCTGCCCGTGCCCCCCGGGTTCTTCGTCGAGCTCGGTGCGGCGCGGCGCGGATGGTGGCGTCCACCACCGTGCCCTGGCGCATCAGCGGTCCACGCTCGGTCAGGTGCGCGTTGGCCTCGGCCACCATCGCTGCCGTCATGTCGTGCTGCTCCGGCAGCCGGCGCAACGTCAGCCCAGGGAACTTCAGCAAAGTGGCGGCGTCGGGCACGTTCTCGCGCCGCGCCCTTGGCGGGTGCCCGGCAGTGGGTGTGATCGCCCTGCAGGCGGCCTGTAAGAAGCGGCCCGCCGCGACGACTGGCGTGGTCCCGCCGTCGATGACGGGCACACCAGCTACGCTCCAGGCCGGGTCTGGCGTTGCAGCGACGCCGCTGCGCAAGACCCGGGCGCCGCCGCGCCCTGATCGCTTGCGCCACACTGCACGGCCCGCTCCCGTCCGACCCCACCATTTCGACAGCCCCAGGACCATGATGACCCCTTCCGCGCGCCTATCGATAGTTTCCCGATGGCTGACACTGGGCACACTTTGGCTGTCAGGCCTGACGATGCCGGCCCCGGCCCTCGCCGCCGACGACGTGCTGCGTTTCGGTGTCGGCCTCTACCAGCCCGACAAGGAGAAAAACGACGCCACCTACCGCCCGCTGGCCGAGCACCTGAGCAAGCAGCTTGGCCGGCCGGTCAAGCTCTACACCGTGGACACCTGGGAAGGCCTGGCCAAGTCGCTGGCCAACGGCGAGACCGACATCGCGCTGATGGGCCCCTGGGGCTACGTGCTGGCCCATCACGTGGCCGGCGCACAGGCCGTGGCGTCGATCCTGTACGACGGCAAGCCCGAGTACTTCGCGATCATGGTCACCCACCCCAAGTCGGGCATCAGGGGCATTGCCGACCTCAAGGGCCGCACCTTCGCCTTCGGTGACAAGGGTTCGACCTCGGGCTACCTGATCCCCTACCACCACTTCCAGAAGAACGGCATCGACCCCGACAAGTACCTGGGCCGCGTGCTCAACACGAAACATCAGGCGATCGAGCTGCAGGTGACGCGCGGCGAGATCGACGCCGGTGCCGACTACAACCGCAACCGCGACGCGATGATCGCCGAGGGCCTGATCAAGGCCGCCGACAGCGTGGTCTTCTGGACCTCCGACCCGTTGCCCAACGACGCCGTGGCGGTGCGTGCCGAACTGGCCAGGGACAAGGCCTTCGTCGCCAGGCTGCGCGCCGCGCTCGAATCGGTCGGCCCCGAGTTGCGCCGCACCCCCAACCTGTTGCCGCCGCGCTATACCGGCTTCGTCGCCAAGGACAACGCCTTTTACCGCCCCATTCGCGACGCCGGCCTGGCCACCGGGAAACTGACGCCACAGTGAGCGCGCCGCCCACCGACAGCGCCGCCGCGCCCGCCGCCGCCGGCCCGCCATGTGCCCTGCCCCGCGGCCCGCGCAGTGCGGCACCCCGGCGCTGGGCCGTGCTGCCGATGCTGCTGGCCGCCTGCGCCTTGCTGGTGCTGGCCAGCCTGTGGACGCTGGCCGCCGAGGACGAGCTGAGCCTGGGCCGCAAGCCCTGGCAGAACCTGGGCAAGACCCTCACCGAGATGTCCGAGCCGAGCTTCCTGCGTGTCTGGTTCGGCGACACCGGGCTGCAGGTGCGCGACGCCGACGGCCGCGTGCTGCGTGTCGAAGACCAGCGCGCCACCGAGCGGCGTTACCTGGAAGGCGTGGGCCGCGCGCTGTGGACGACGCTGCGCATCGCCACGCTGGGCACGGTGCTGGCGGCGCTGATCGCGCTGCCTCTGGGCCTGCTGGCGGCGCGCACCCTGCACGCGCCGCGCGGGCTGTCGTGGGCTGCGAAGGGCGTGCTGGATGTGCTGCGCGCCATCCACACGCTGGTCTTCGGCCTTTTCTTCGTCGGCATCGTCGGTCTCGGCGCCACCGCGGGCATCCTGGCCGTGGCCGCGCATTCGGCAGGCACGCTGGGCAAGCTGCTGGCCGAGGCCATCGAGTCGCTGGACATGCAGCCGGTGCAAGCCGTGCGCGCCACCGGTGCCACGCCGGGCCAGGTGTTCTTCCTCGGCGTGTGGCCGGCGGTGCTGCCGCAGTTCGTCTCGCAGGCCCTGTACGTGTGGGAGTTCAACATCCGCGATTCGACCATCCTCGGGCTGGTGGGTGCCGGCGGGCTGGGCCTGCTGTTGTCGGAGGCGATGAGCCTCTTCCAATGGGGCCGCCTGGCGACGCTGCTGCTGGCCATCGTGCTGATGGTCACGGCCTTCGACGCACTCAGCCGGGCCGTGCGCCGGCGCATCGTATGAGCACTGCGGTGATCACGGCGCAAGGCCTGCAGGTCAGCGTGGCCACGCAGGTGCTGCTGCGCGACGTCGCGCTGCGCATCACCGCCGGCGAGCGCGTGGCGCTGGTGGGCCACAACGGCGCCGGCAAGTCGACGCTGCTGCGCGCGCTGACGGGCTTTGGCCGCGTCACCCAGGGCCGCCTGCAGGTGCTCGACACCGACCTGTCCGCGGCACGGCCCGCGGCCACGCTGCGCCGCCTGCGCACGCGCGTGGCGCAGGTGCACCAGGGCCTGCACCTGGTGGGCCGGCTGAGTGCGATAGACAACGTGCTCATCGGCGGCGCGGGGCGCCACGCTTCGCCCTGGACCTGGTTGCGGCGCTGGCCCGCCGCCGAGCGTCGCGCGGCGCAGGCGGCGCTGGTTCGCGTGGGCCTGGGTGCCGCCGCGCAGCGGCGCACCGACACGCTTTCGGGCGGCGAGCGCCAGAAGGTGGCCATCGCCCGTGCGCTGCATCAGGGCGGGCCGCTGCTGCTGGCCGACGAGCCCACGGCCAGCCTCGACGCCGAGGCCGCCGACGACGTCGCCGGCCTGCTGGCCGATGTGACCGCCGAGCGCCGCGCCACGCTGGTCTGCGTGGTGCACGACCTCGACCTGCTGCCGCGGCTGGCCGACCGCGCCATCGCGCTGCGCCGCGGCATCTTGGTGGCCGATGTCGCCGTCGACGCCCACACGCCGGCCCAGCTCCGAGGCTTGCTGAAGTGAGCCACGCCACGCGGCCGATCGACGCCCCGGGCCTGCCGGGCCGTACCTGCCCGCTGCGCTACCGCTACGGCCCCGCGGCCATCGCGCGCGCCGTGCCGCGCCCGGCCGGCACGCTCTACGTCGTCGGCGGCCTCTACGGCAACCTGCCGGCGCTGGCCGAAATCGAAGGTCTGGCCGCCGCCGAGACCCAGGCGCCGACGCTGTGCTTCAACGGCGACTTCAACTGGTTCAACGCCGCCGACGCCGACTTCGCCGAGGTCAACCGCCGCGTGCTGGGCCACGACGCCGTGCTCGGCAACGTCGAGGCCGAACTCGACAGCGCGACGGGCGACGCCGGCTGCGGCTGCGCCTACCCCGACAGCGTCGACGCCGGCGTGGTCGAGCGGTCCAACCTCATCCACGCCCGGCTCAAGGCCACGGCCGCACGCCACCCGGCGCTGCGCGCCCGCATCGCCGCGCTGCCGATGGTGGCGCGCTACGAGGTCGGCGGCTGCCGCGTCGGCGTGGTGCACGGCGACGCCGAGTCGCTGGCCGGCTGGCGCTTCGACGCCGCGGCGCTGGACGACGCTGCCCAGCGGCCATGGCAGCGCGAGATGTTCGACGCCGCCGAGGTCGACGTCTTCGCCAGCACCCACACCTGCCTGCCGGCGCTGCGCCGCGTGGCCGTCGGGCCCGGCCGCGAGGGGCTGGTGGTCAACAACGGCGCCGCCGGCATGCCCAACTTCAAGGGTGATCTGGCGGGGCTGTGCACGCGCATCGCGCTCACGCCGTCGCCGCACCCGGTGGTGCAGGAAGTGCAGGTGGCCGGTGTCCATGTCGCGCTGCTGCCGCTGCGCTTCGACGCCGGGCGCTGGCAGCGCGAGTTCCTGGCGCAATGGCCGGCCGGGTCGGCGGCGTGGCTGTCCTACTTCGACCGCATCACGCGCGGGCCGGCCTACCTGCCGCAGCAGGCCATGGCGCCACAGGCAGGCCCTTGACCGCGCCGGCCGCGCCGCACGCCGGCAACCTGCACCGCGTGCAGGTTGCCGTGCTCGCCAAGGCGCCGGTGCCCGGGCAGGCCAAGACAAGGCTGATCCCGGCGCTGGGCGCGCAGGGCGCGGCGCGGCTGCAGCGCCAGTTCACGCGCGCCACGCTGCAGACCGCCCTCGACGCCGGCCTGGGCGGCGTGACGCTGTGGTGCGCGCCGGATGCGCGGCACCGCTTCTTCCGCGCCCTGCAACTGGCCACCGGCGTGGCCTGCCTGGCGCAGCCTGCCGCCGACCTGGGCCAGCGCATGCACGCGGCCTTCGAGCACCACTGCCCTCACGGCCCGCTGCTGCTGACCGGCACCGACTGCCCGCCGCTCACGCCCGCGCACCTGCGTCAGGCGGCGCGCGCGCTGCTGGCGGGCGCCGACGCCGTCTTCCAGCCCGCCGAGGACGGCGGCTACGTGATGGTGGGCCTGCGCCGACCGCAAGTGCGCTTGTTCGACGGCATGGCCTGGAGCACGGCGACCGTGATGGCCGAGACGCGCGAGCGTGCGCGCGCCGCAGGCCTGCGTGTTTGCGAGCTCGAGACCTTGTGGGACGTCGACGAACCGGCCGACCTCGTGCGCTGGCGCGCGTCGCGCAGCTGAGGCGCGCATGCCGCCGTGCCCGTCTATGGAGCGCGGAGAACGTCCACCGGCTTGCGCGCGATCACGGTGACGAAACGCTTCAGCGTCGCGTGCGGCGCGGCGAAGTCCTGGTCCCTGGCGTGCAGCATCTCCCAGCCCGCAAAACGCCCGAGCACGGCGTCGCGGGCCAGCAGGCAATGGGCGGCGGGGTCGAACATGTCGAAGAAGGTCGTGCCCTCGACCAGCACGTTGAGCACCATCACGCCGCCCGGCCGCAGGTGCGCCTGCAGGTGATCGAGTTGCGCCAGCGCCGTCGAGCAGTCGAAGAACATCAGCAGGCCGATGCACACCACGGTGTCGAACTCGCCGGACACCCGATGGACGCGAAGATCGGCCTCTTCGGCCGCGATGGCCAGTGAGTCGGCCTGCGCCACCTGCCTCAGGTGCGCGATGGCCGTGGGGCTGGCGTCCAGTGCGGTGACGCTGCAGCCGCGCCGCGCCGCCGCCACGGCGAGATTGCCCAGGCCGCAGCCGTAGTCGAGCACGCGCCCGCCCAGGTAGGGCAGCGCGGCCAGCTCGAAGGGGTTGAGCGCCAGTTCCGCGTCGTGCAACTGGCGTTGGAACTGCTCGTCGAAAAAACGGATGCTGCCGTCGGCCTGCATGGCGCCAATGTACTGCACGGGCCGGCCGCCGCCGACAGGGCCTGCCGTGCTGCTTACGTCAACCCGGGGCCCGGTAGACCAGCACCTTGAGCGAACGATCGGCCGAGACATCGGCAAAGGCCTGCGGGTTTGCCAGGCGTGCGACAAATGCCAGCGCAGGCGCCTGCTCCTGCATGCCCTGCTGCAGGAAGGCCAGGCCCAGCTCGGGCGCGTTCAGGCACAGCAGCGCATGGCCGCCCGGGGCCAGCAGGTCGGGCAGGCGGCGCATCAGGCGCGCATAGTCCTTGGTGGCGACGAAGCTGCCCTTCTGGTAGCTGGGCGGGTCGAGGATGACGAGATCCCACGGGCCGCCGCGCTGGATCTTGCCCCACGAACTGAAAACGTCGTGGGCCATGAAACTGGCGCCCGCCGCCAGCCCGTTGAGCGCGTGGTTCTGCTGGCCTATGGCCAGCGCGCCGTGGCTCATGTCCATGTTCAGCACCTGCGCGGCGCCGCCTTGCAGCGCCGCCACCGAGAACGCACAGGTGTAGGCGAAGAGGTTCAGCACCTTGAGCCGTGTCTGCACGGTCGCGCGCTTCAACAGGTGTTCACGCACCCAGCGCCGCCCCTCGGCCATGTCGAGAAAGAGGCCGTGGTTCTGGCCCCGCAGCACGTGCACGCGGTAGCGGGCGCCGTCTTCGCTGACGATGTGCGGCTCGGGCACGCTGCCGGCCATCAGCCGCGTGCGGCTGCGGCCTTCGTGGCGGCACTGGTAGACCCAGTTCAGCGGCTCGCCGGGCGCCAGCTGCTGCCAGCGTGCGGCCAGCGCGTCACCGACGGCGGCCAGTTCGTCGTCGCCGGTCGGCTCGAAGCCCGTCAGCACCCAGACCGGCGCATAGCAGTCCAGCGCCCACTGCTCGCAGCCGGGGTAGGTGCCGCCGCGGCCGTGGAAGACGCGCCGGGCGTCGGTGGGCAGCGCTGCGGTGGCGATGGCGTCGAGCAGGGCTTGCATGGAGAGGGCTGGTGATGGGCCCGGGAAGGGCAGGCGCCCAGGGCGAAGCCCGTGGCGGGGCCGCGAGCATAAGGCGGCCCAGGCGCGCCGGTCCCATCGGCCCAGCCCAGCCGGGCAACTGCGCTGTCGTAGACTCACTGGCTTTGCCGTGAACCCCCCGAACGCCGCGATGCCCCCGCCACCGCGCACGCGTTTCAACAGTTCGCAGCTCGTTCGCTGCCTCGCCGACCTTGACATCCCCGAGGTCGCCGAGCCCCGCCAGACCCTGGCCGAACGGCTGAGCCCCTGGCTGAACTGGACCGACGCCATCTCGCTGGCCGGCCTGCTGAACGGTGGGCCGGCCGGGCACCCTTCACCGGCTTCACCGACCCGTACCGGCCTGCCTGCCGGCGGGCCGGCGGGCACCGACACCCCGGCCGCGCTGGCGGCCACCGACGACCTGCAGCGCGTGCGCATCCAACTCGCCCAATCCATCCACCAGAGCCCCTGGTTCCCGGCCGACGAACCCGGCTTCGCGCCCTGCCGGCGCCGCTACCTGGCGCTGCAGCAGGCCATGGAGGCCGCCATCGCCCCGCTGCGCGCCCGCGTGCGCGCGGCGCTGAACGGCACGTCATCCGCCGCGCGCCGCCTCGCCGCACTCGACGCCGTGCTCGAGCAGGCGCTGGGTGCGCGCGAACGCCAGCTGCTGGCCACCGTGCCCGGCCTTTTGCAGCGTCATTGGCATCGCCACTGGCAGCGCCAGGCCACCGACGCAGGCGAAGCGGCTGCGCCACCCTTCGGCGCCACCGTGGCCGCCGTGATGCTGGCCGAACTCGACATCCGCCTGCAACCCGTCGAAGGCCTGATCGCCGCACTGCGCGGCCAGGGTGGCGGCAACACCCAGGCAAGCGCCGCGGAGCCCGCATGAACAAGCCGCTGGTCACGGCCGCGCTGGGCGTGGGCCTGCTCGTGGTGGGCTGGGTGGGCTGGGGCTACCTGGGGTCCAACACGCTGGCGCTGGCGATGACGCTGCTCATCGCCGTCTTCTACGTGGCCGGCGCGCTCGAGCTGAAGCGCTTCCGCCGCGCCACGGCCGGCCTGCAGGCGGCGCTGGCCGCCCCGGTGGAGCCGGCGGCGCCGAGCGATCGGCAGCCGGCCTTGACCGACTGGCTCGCCACCCTGCCCGCGGCCCTGCGCCACCCGGTGCGCCAGCGCATCGAAAGCGAACGCGCTGCCCTGCCCGGCCCGGTGATGACGCCCTACCTCGTCGGCCTGCTGGTGCTGCTGGGCATGCTGGGCACCTTCGTCGGCATGGTGGTCACGCTAGACGGCGCGGTGACGGCCATGCAGAGCACCACCGACCTGCCCACGCTGCGCGCCGCGCTGGCCGCGCCGGTCAAGGGCCTGGGGCTGGCCTTCGGCACCTCGGTGGCCGGTGTCGCCGCCTCGGCCATGCTGGGCCTGGCCTCGGCGCTGTGCCGGCGCGAGCGCCTGCTGGCCACGCAGGCGCTGGACGCCCTCATCACCACGCGGCTGCGCCCGTTCTCGCCCGCCCACCAGCGCGAGCAGACGCTGGCGGCGCTGCAGGCGCAGGCGCGCGTGATGCCCGAGGTGGCCGACAAGATGCTCGCGCTGATGGCGCAGATCGAGCGCCAGGGCGAGGCCATGCACCAGCGCCTGCTCGACGGCCAGGCGCTGTTTCACGATCAGGCGCAGGCCCGCTTCGGCGCGCTGGCGTCGTCGGTGGACGCCTCGCTCAGGCACGGCCTGAGCGAGGGCGCGCGCCTGGCCGGCGCAACGCTGCAGCCCGCCGTCGAGGCGACGATGGCCGGCATCACGCGCGAGACCGCCGCGTTCCAGCAGCGCCTGGCCGACAGCGTGCAGCAGGCGCAGGCGCGGGGTGCGCTCGATGCCGAGCAGCGCACGGCCCGGCTGCTGGCCGCGGTGGAGCAAAGTCAGGCGGCGCAGCTGGCCGACGCCACCATGCACGATCAGCAGCGCCTGGCGGCGTGGGCCGACACGCTGGCGGCGATGACCGGCACGCTGCAGCAGCAGTGGCAGGAGGCCGGCGCCGCGACGCTGGCGCGCCAGCAGCAGATCTGCCAGACCCTCGAGCAAACGGCGAGCGCCATGCAGGCCCGTGCCGACACCCATGCCCGCGCCCACATCGACGAGATGGCGCGATTGATCGACGCCGCCGCGGCCGCGCCGCGCGCCGCGGCCGAGGTGGTGGCCGCGCTGCGCGACAAGCTCGCCGACACGCTGGCGCGCGACAACACGCTGCTCGAGGAACGCGGCCGCCTGATGGCCACGCTGGGCACGCTGCTTGAGACCGTGAACCAGGCCGCCGCCGAGCAACGCGGCGTCATCGACACGCTGGTGGCCTCGTCGGCCGCAGTGCTGCAGCAGGCCGGCGCGCGCCTGGACGCGCAGGTCGAGGCCGAGTCGGCGCGCCTGTCCTCCGTGGCCGCGCAGGTCACCGGCAGCGCCGTCGAGGTGGCCAGCCTGGGCGAGGCCTTCGGCGTCGCGGTGCAGCTGTTCAGCGACACCAGCACCGCGCTCGCCGGCCAGCTGCAGCGCATCGAGGCCGCGCTGGGCAAGTCCAGCGCGCGCAGCGACGAGCAGCTGGCCTACTACGTGGCGCAGGCGCGCGAGATCGTCGATCTCAGCATCTCGTCGCAGCGGCAGATCGTCGACGACCTTCAGGGCCTGGCGCTGCGCCAGGCGCCACGCGCCGGCGTGGCGGTGGACTGATGGACGACGACCACGCCGGCGAGGCTGAACTCGAAGGCACCGCGCCGGTGTGGGCGGTGTTCGGCGACCTCATGTCGGGGTTGCTGGGCGCCTTCGTGCTGCTGCTGGTGTTCGTGCTGGGCGTGCAGATGGAACTCGTCAGCAGCCTGGAGACCGAGGTGCAGAAACGCCAGGCCGAGGAGCAGCGCCGCCAGGCGCTGGAGCGCGCGCTCGCCGTGCCGCTGGCCAGCGGCCGCGTGACGCTCGCCAACGGCCGCATCGGCATCAGCGGCAGCGTGCTGTTCCAGCTCAACTCCGACCGCCTGCAGCCCGAGGGCCGGCAGCTGCTGAAGAGCCTGGCGCCGCCGCTGGCGGCCTACCTGGGCGCGCGCGATGAGCTGTTGATGGTGAGCGGCTTCACCGACGACCGGCCGGTGCGCGAGAGCAACCGCCAGTTCACCGACAACCTCGAACTCTCGGCCCAGCGCGCGCTGACCGTGACGCGCGCGCTGGTCGACGAAGGCCTGCCGGCGTCGTCGGTGTTCGCCGCCGCCTTCGGCCCCGAGCAGCCGGTGGCATCGAACGCCGATGGCGAAGGGCGCGCGCGCAACCGGCGCGTCGAGATGGCGCCCGTGCCACGCACCAGCAATGGCGCCACACCGAAACGTCCCTGAGCCGTCCGCCGACGGCGCGCCGTCCCTGGACACGCTGCGCCTGGCGCACGCCCAGGCCGCCGCGCCGGTGCAAGTCGCCTACCTGCAGGCAATGGGCCGGCGTGCGTCGGCGCACCAGGGCGAGGTGAGACGGGCACTGGACCAGAAGGTGGCGCAGGCGCAGGCCGCGCTCGTTGCCCGGCTGGCGGCCACGCCAAGGCCCGTCGGGGCCGCAGTCGTGGCGAGTGACGCGGACGGCACGGCGACACAGCCCGGCCCGCTGGGCGCACTGCTGCAGTACATCGACACGCTGGACCGGCCGCGCGCTGGCCCTGGGGCGTCAGCGCCGGCTACCACGACGGCCGGGCCCGCCATCGCGGCGGCCGCGGCCACGGCCACGGCCGCCGCCACGGCACCGCGCAAGGAATTGAAGGCGCTGGCCGCCAACCGGCTGGCCTGGACGCGGCTGGCCGCGGCGCGCGAACTCAAGCGTTCGCTGGCCTGCGTGCCCGACAACCCCGGGCCGCTGAACTCGCAGCACCTGCTGCTGCGCGCGCTGCAGCTGATGCAGGACAGCGCGCCGGCCTACCTCGACCACTTCATGTGTTACGCCGACACCCTGCTGTGGCTGGACCAGGCGGCGCTGGCCGACATCGCCGAACCGGCGCGGCCCACCACGCGCAGCGGCAGCCGCCGGCCGGCCGGCGCGCGCGGCAAGCCGGCCTGAGCCCGAGACACCCCTTCAGGCGCCGGCCAGACGGCGCTGCACCGCAGCCACCAGCGGCGCGATGGCCGACGGCGGGAACGGCGACACGCTGCTCACGTTGACCTCGCACAGCACGAAGCCCGGCGCGCCATCGGGTGCAGGCTCGCCGAACATGAAGTCGCAGTCCCACAGCAGCGGCAGGCGCTCGCGGTCCACGCCCACACGCTCGCGCAGCAATTCGATCCACGCCGTTTCGAGTTGCCGCCGCAGGCCCTGGAAGGCCGGCAGCTCGGGCCCGTGGTACAGGCGCGGCCCGGGTGGCTGCGCGGCCTGGCCGGGCGGTGCCGGCATCAGTGCGTTGACGGCCTGGTGGCCGAAGCCGGCCACGCGGTCTTCGACCAGGTAGGCGCGCACCATGCCGTCGACCAGCCTCGGCTGCCAGGCCTGGTCGACCATGTGACCGCCCTGTGCCGTCTCGAAGTAAGGCGCCATGCGCTGCAGCAGGGCAGCGAAATCCAGCTCTTGCGCCGCGGCGCCGCGCTGGGCATGCTGCACCTTCAGCAACGGCGCCGCGCCGCTGCCGCCCGTGCGCTTGACGCGCCAGACGCCGATGCCGCTGTGCCCGCGGTGCTGCTTGAGCACACGCGGCCCGCGCTGCAGCCGGGCCGGCAGTTCGGCGGCCAGCTGCGCCAGGCTGTCGACGCGGTGCACGTCGCTGCCGAAGGGCAGCTCGCGCGTCTCGACCAGCACGTCTTTGGTGCCCAGGCGCAGCACGGTGTCGGGATGCGTGCTGACGAACACGCCGGCGTTCGCAGCGTCCCGCAGCAGCGCATCGAGGCGGTCGCGGCGCCGCCCGCCTTCGATCGGGTTGCACCACACCAGCACCGCGCCCACGCCACGCAGCTGCGCCGCCACCTCGTCGGCGAAGTCGTCGTGGTAGACCGCCGGCTCGGCGGCCATGCCAGCGGCGGCGAAGGCCGCGAACAGCGGCGCGAAGCGGCTCTCGGCCGGGTCGGCGCGATCGCGTGCAGCGCGGTCACCGGGATAGAGCAACAACACCGTCCAGGCGCGGGCGTCGGTCATGTTCGTCCTCTCTCACCGCAGCAGCGGCATCAGCAGGCTGATCGACGGGCTGGCCGACGCGCTGGTCAACGGCCCCAGGGCCACGCAGCCGCCCAGCAGCGTCTCCCTGGACGACGACCTCCTCAGAGGCCTGGTCGGCGCCGCGCTGAGGAAGCTGCTGCGCGACCACGCCGCCGACGGCCGCACCGAGTTCAGCCACCGCGAACCTCGGCTGGCGCCCGAGATCGGCGACAACCTGGAGGCTCGGCTCGGCGTGAGAGTCTTTCGGGCGTGCCCGAGCAGCGCGCCAAAAGGCGCCAGGTCCAGGCGCAAAGCGCAGCCATGGCGCGGGCCATGTCGGGCATCTGCAACGACGCGCAGGTGCTCTTGGGCGTGATGAGCGGGCATGAACGAGAGATTCTCACGCGCTCACGCTCAGGCGTCATCAGCCCGCGGCAGCGGCGGCCGGCCGAGCACGCGCGGCGGCTTGGCGTGCTCGTGCGGCAACTGTGTGCGCCGTGCGATGCCGAGCGCGCCCAGTAAGGGCTCCGGCGGCATGGCCTGGCGCATGCCGGCCGGCATGGCGGCACGCTCCGGCGCATTCAGCGCCGGCAGGAACCACAGCAGCGCCTCTGCCATGGCCGGCGGTGGAATCGACGCCTCCAGCGCCTGCTCCATGGCCAGCAGCTCGGCGTCGCTGCAGTGCGCCCAGAGCACGGCGTTGTGCGCCGTCTCCTCAAAGTCCATGTGCTGGAGGCTGTAGGCCACGAACAGCGCCAGCGCGCGGTGCAGGCGGCCGCAGGCCACCGCAAGGGCGTCGTCGCGGCTGTCGGCCGCCAGCCCGGCCAGGTCGCGCAGGTCGGCAGTGCCTTAGGCATGGGATGCGTGCTCGGCGACGATGCGCGCCGCGCTGCCCGGGCGCGCGGACTCCAGCGCCAGGTGCACGAACCCGTTCTCGTCCATCAGGCGCAGTTTGCACAGGCTCGGCAGGCGGTTCACCCTGTCCAGCAGGGCCGCCACTTCCTCCGCGTCGCTGGCACGGGCTGCCGGCGACACGTCCGCACTGCAGGAGCCCGGTGGTTCGCTTGCTTCCAGGACTTTCGTCAGCGAAGCTTAGAGAGTTCTTCATCCCCCCGGTAGAAGGCATGACGCTGCCATCCGGTCTAATACGGCCTTCACCGTCGGGTTCGTGTCTCTGTGGTCGTCACCGTCGCCAGGTCGCCATGGTCCGATGCCTGGCTGCAGCCGCCCACGAAGCTGCGCCACCACCACGGAACGACCGCAACAGCACGCCAGCTACAACCCTCTGCGATGCCCGACGAAACCAAGCCACAGTCAGTCACCGATAAGGCCAGTTCCGACAAGGCCCTGGCAGGCCACACGCCCATGATGGCGCAGTACCTGGGCATCAAGGCCGAGTTCCCCGACACGCTCGTCTTCTATCGCATGGGCGACTTCTACGAGTTGTTCTGGGACGACGCGCGCAAGGCCAACCGGCTGCTCGACATCACGCTCACCACGCGCGGCCAGAGCGCGGGCGAGCCGGTGGTGATGGCCGGCGTGCCGGTGCACAGCGTCGAGAGCTATCTGGGGCGGCTGATCAAGCTCGGCGAAGCCGTCGCCGTGGCCGAGCAGGTGGGCGACGTGGCCACCGCCAAGGGCCCGGTCGAGCGCAAGGTGGTGCGCGTGGTGACGCCGGGTACCGTCACCGACAGCGAGCTGATGGCCGAGCGCGCCGACACGCTGCTGCTGGCCGTGCACAAGCACCGCGTGACCTACGGCCTGGCCTGGCTGGGGCTGGCCAGCGGCCAGCTCGGGCTGACCGAGTGCAGCGAGCGTGACCTGCCGTCGTGGCTGGCGCGGCTGGCGCCTGCCGAGCTGCTGCACGACGGCAGCGAGCCTGGTCCCGCGCTGGCGCAGGTGCGCGCCGCGCGCACCGCACGCCCGGCCTGGCAGTTCGACGCCGCCCTGGGCGAACGCAAGCTGCGTGCGCAGCTGCAGGTGGCCACGCTGGCCGGCTTCAACGCGCAGGACCTGCCGGTGGCCCACGCCGCCGCCGCCGCGCTGCTGAGCTATGCCGAGCACACCCAGGGCCAGGCGCTGGCCCACGTGCGCAGCCTGCAGGTCGAGCGCAGCGGCGAGCTGCTCGAGCTGCCGCCCGCCACGCACCGCAACCTCGAACTGGTGCAGACGCTGCGCGGCGAAAGCGGCGACGGCGCGCCCACGCTGCTGGGCCTGCTCGACAGTTGCCGCACCGGCATGGGCAGCCGCCGGCTGCGCCAATGGCTCACCCACCCCTTGCGCGATCGCGGCGTGGCGACACAGCGCCACGAGGCCATCGCGCAGCTGCTGGCGCAGGGCTTCGAGCCGCTGCGCGACGCGCTGCGCGGCATCAGCGACGTCGAACGCATCGCCGCGCGCGTGGCATTGCGCCAGGTGCGCCCGCGTGAACTGGCCGGCCTGCGCAGCACGCTGGCTGCGTTGCCCGCGCTGCGCGAACGCGCGCCGCGCGGCGCCCTGCTGTTGGACACCATGCACGGGGCGCTGGTGCCCGACGAGGCGCTGGCCGACGCGCTGAGCGCGATCGCCGAAGAGCCCGCCGTGCTGCTGCGCGACGGCGGCGTCATCGCCAGCGGCGTTGACGCCGACCTCGACGAACTGCGCGCCATCAACCAGAACTGCGACGCCTTCCTGCTCGCCCTCGAGCAGCGCGAACGCACCCGCACCGGCATCGCCAACCTGCGCGTGCAGTTCAACAAGGTGCACGGCTTCTACATCGAGGTCACGAGCTCGGGCCTGGACAAGGTGCCCGGCGACTACCAGCGCCGGCAGACGCTGAAAAACGCCGAGCGCTTCATCACGCCCGAGCTCAAGACCTTCGAGGACAAGGCGCTGTCGGCGCAGGAGCGTGCGCTGGCGCGCGAGAAGTGGCTGTTCGAGCAGTTGCTCGACGCCCTGCAGCAGCACCTGGCCACGCTGCAGGCGCTGGCCCGTGCGCTCGCCGCGCTCGACGCGCTGGCGGCGCTGGCCGAGCGCGCCGCCACGCTGGGCTGGTGCCGCCCCGAGTTCGTGCCCTACCCCTGCATAGACATCGAGGCCGGTCGCCACCCGGTGGTCGAGTCGCGGCTGGCCCAGACCGGCGGCGGGCCCTTCATCGCCAACCACTGCCGCATGGACGCGCGCACCAAGATGCTGGTCATCACCGGGCCCAACATGGGCGGCAAGAGCACCTTCATGCGCCAGGTGGCACTGACGGTGCTGCTGGCGGCCATCGGCAGCTACGTGCCGGCCACGGCCTGCCGGCTCGGGCCCGTCGACGCCATCCACACCCGCATCGGCGCGGCCGACGACCTGGCCAACGCGCAGAGCACCTTCATGGTCGAGATGACCGAGGCCGCGGCCATCATCCACGGCGCCACCGAGCACAGCCTGGTGCTGATGGACGAGATCGGGCGCGGCACCAGCACCTTCGACGGCCTGGCGCTGGCCGGCGCCATCGCCAGCCAGCTGCACGACCGCAACAAGAGCTTCACGCTCTTTGCCACGCACTACTTCGAGCTCACCGAGTTTCCGAAGAAACACGAGCGCGCGACCAACCTGCACGTGGGCGCGGTGGAAAGCGGGCACGACATCGTCTTCCTGCACCAGATCGAGCCCGGCCCGGCCAGCCGCAGCTACGGCGTGCAGGTGGCGCGCCTAGCCGGCATGCCCGCCGGCCTGGTGCGCCAGGCCCGCGCCACGCTGGAGGCGCTGCAGGCCAAGGCGCAAAGCGGGCAGGCACAGGTCGACCTCTTTGCGCCGCCGCCGGCCGCACCCGCCGCCGAACCCTCGGCGGTGGAGCGTGAACTGGCCGCCATCGACCCCGACCGGCTGAGCCCGCGCGAGGCGCTGGAGGCGCTGTACCGCCTGCACGCGCTGCGCCGGGCGGATTGACAGCGCAGGCCAGGCGCAGCGGCCCATGCGCCGCGCCGCGCACCAACGAGCCCGCGCCGATGCAGGCCGTGGGGCCGCGTCGGCGCGGGCAGTTTCAACTCAACCTAAATCCGGAAGTTACCCGGGCGCCGCGAGCGTCGGCGGTGGGGTTGGCAGGCCGATCTGACCGACGATGCGCTGGCAGATGTAGGCCAGCAGGGCCCGCCA